>NZ_JASLIX010000053.1:0-46469 GCF_030152715.1 Paenalcaligenes sp. | reverse complement strand
TTGCACTGGGGTACCTCGGTAGCAATGCGTATTGTTTTAGGGCGGTTTTTACTCACTATTGGTAAAAGTGAATGGTTAACTGCTTTGCAGCAACGTCGTGTGCGGGAACATTTAAGTGCTTCCATCCCACTTTTTATTACGGCCACGGGGCTGGGGATGATTCCCGTCGGGCAGCAGACACTAGAGGTCATTGCCCGCCTTGTCTTAGCGGTATCCCTGTTTTTTTTGTTTCGTGGGATTAGTGCGTTATTGTTAACAGCACAAGATGTTTACGAGAGCAAAAAGCAGGATCAAACAAGATCGATTAAAGGCTATTTGCAACTCATTCGCATTGCTTTTTGGTGTATTGCCTTCATTATATTGGTGTCGGTATTAACCAATAAATCTCCCTTGTTGATGATTTCTGGTTTGGGGGCTCTTTCTGCTGTTTTGCTTTTGGTATTTAAAGATACGCTATTGTCTTTAGTCGCCAGTGCGCAAATGAGCACCAATGATATGTTGCGCATTGGCGATTGGATCGAGATGCCGCAAGCGGGGGCCGATGGGTATGTCATCGACATTGCTTTACACACCGTTAAAGTTCAGAATTGGGATAAAACGGTAACCACTATCCCTACGTATAAGCTCTTTTCTGAAAGCTATCGTAACTGGCGTCAAATGTTTGAATCAGGGGGGCGGCGTATCAAGCGCAGCTTACGTATTGATGCGCGTACCGTTCGTTTTTTAAGTGATGATGAAATTCAAGCATTACGCCGCTTTAGCTTACTCAAGGATTATTTGGAGCAAAAAGAAACCCTTTTAAAGCAGGCAAATTATGATGAGACAGGGGGCGCCAAAGATCCGGTTAACTGTCGTCGTCTGACTAATCTTGGTACGTTTCGGGCCTATGCGAATGAGTACATCAAAAATAAAGAGGGGGTTCACCCAGATATGACGATGATGGTGCGTATGATGGAGCCGACTGCCGAGGGCATCCCTATGGAAGTTTATTGTTTTAGTAGTGATACCGCTTGGGTAAATTACGAAGCTTTACAAGGGGATATCTTCGATCATCTGATTGCGATTTTGCCAGAAATGGGTTTACGCTTGTATCAAGCGCCGGCTGGAGCGGATTTAGCTGGTGCTTTTCATCCACAAAACGTAGCAAAAACGGATCTGGCGCCAATAGATGCTCGGGCTTAATGCTACTATATGCCATTGCTTGTTTTATATGACGTGAACAATGAAACAAATTACCGCTATGATTAAGCCTTTTAAGCTCGAAGAGGTGCGAGAGGCATTAGGGGAATTAGATATTACCGGGCTGACCATCACCGAAGTAAAAGGTTTTGGTCGCCAAAAAGGGCATACCGAGCTATATCGTGGTGCTGAATATGTGGTGGATTTTTTGCCTAAAATTCGTATTGATATTGTTGTGCCAGCGGAACGCTGTGATGAAATCATCGAAGCCATTATGCGTGCGGCACAAACAGGAAAAATCGGGGATGGCAAAATTTTTGTCACCCCCGTTGAACAAGTTATTCGGATTCGTACTGGGGAAACAGGCTTAGCAGCACTATAACTCCCCCAACCCCAGCCTAGGCCGCTGGGGTATTTTTGTGCTGGCGCTCATGCCAGGCCAACCAAATTAATGCAAGACTCACTACCCCAACAATAGGGAAGGTCCAGACATTAATGCCGTTCCAGCCTTGTGTGGCGAGTAGTTTTCCAGAGGAAAAAGAAGACAGCGCCACAGAGCCAAAAATTAAAAAATCATTAAAAGCTTGTACACGGCTGGTTTCTTCTGGGCGATAGCAATCGGTCACGAGTGTAGTGGCACCAATAAAACTAAAGTTCCAGCCCACGCCTAATAGAATTAAACTGGTCCAAAAGTGCGCTACAGACAGCCCGGCTAAGGCAGCAAAACTGGCTGCGCCAATTAATACAATTCCCAATAGGGTGATGCTAATTTTACCAAAGCGGTTAATCAGCATTGAGGTGACAAAACTCGGCGCAAACATAGATAAAATATGCCATTGCACGCCTAATGTAGAATCGCGCACACTATGACCACAACCAATCATGGCTAACGGCGAGGCCGTCATCATAAAGCTCATAAGACTATAAGACACCATGCCTGTTACCACGGCTATGATAAAGCGTGGATTTTTGCTGATTTCCCATAAGGAGCGGCCGGTGCTAGTAGAAGTATGCACAGAGGCAGATTGAATGGCATCACTGCGCAAAAGGCTAATGAGCGGGATAGCAAGGGCTGCCAAGCCAGCTTGGGCTAAAAAGGTAGCCGCAAATGGCGTAGCAGGCCATAGGTCGCGGGTAAATAAAATGATTTGTGTACCAACAATGGCAGCCACTAACCCCCCAAGCATGACCCAAGAAATGGCTTTGGGGCGCCATTCCGGGCTGACACTATCGGCAGCAGCAAAACGATAATTTTGTACATACGAGGAGTAAAAACCGGCTAAAATGGTGCCAAGGCTAAAAATGACAAAAGAACTGATCGTGATGCCCAAATAGGCAGTTAGCCCACCACAGATCCCTAATAGAGCGCCTAGAAAATAGGCATTGCGTCGACCTAGGCGACGCATAAAAAAGGCAGCAGGTAAAATACCAATCGCCATCCCTAGATTAAATAGACTAACCGGCAGCGTGGCGTACTCGGGATTACTCGCTAGTTGCTGCCCAACCAGTCCCCCTAGCGCCACAACCAACGCAGGGTTAGCGCCGCCTAAGGCTTGTAGTCCAGACAGAAGTCCGGCATTGCGGCGACCAGCGCCAGAAAAAGTGGATTGCGTCATAAGAACCGATATGGATCAATAGATTAAAACAATTAGCAATAAGTTAATCGCTATTTGTTATTTAGCCAAGCATTTCTCGCCATCCTATAGGGATATGAGGCGATAGCAACCTATTAAGCAACCTTTAACAAAACGTTATGGAAATACGAATTTCAAAAATAATGGCCGATCGAGGCATGTGTTCACGGCGTGAAGCAGACGCGTTTATTGAGCGTGGCTGGGTTTATGTCAATGGGCAAAAAGCCGTTTTGGGTCAAAAAGCCTCGCCAACTGCCAAAATCACTCTGCATCGCACAGCAAGAGAAAAACAAACGCAGCGGGTTACGATTATTCTAAACAAACCTGTTGGTTATGTCTCTGGGCAGGCAGAAAAGGGGTATAAAAATGCGGTGTCATTGATTCAGGCGCAGAATCAGTTTCGGGGCCGTAATAAAAATGCGCCGCGTTTTGACGCATCTCACTTACGTGGTTTAGCGCCCGCTGGGCGCTTGGATATCGATTCCCAAGGGTTATTGGTATTAACTCAGGATGGGAGGATAGCGCGTCAATTGATTGGAGAGGACTCTCCCATAGAAAAAGAATACTTGGTCCGCGTCACGGGTCATTTGGATGAAAGAGGTTTAGCCTTATTAAATCATGGCTTAAGTTTAGATGGTGAGGCTTTGCGCCCCGCTAAGGTGAGCTGGTTGAACGAGGATCAGTTACGATTTATTTTACGTGAAGGAAAAAAGCGACAGATCCGCCGTATGTGTGAAATGGTGGGCTTAAAAGTCGTCGGACTAAAGCGTGTACGCATGGGTAACGTGGTGTTAGGGGATTTGCCAGAAGGGCAATGGCGTTATGTACGCCCTAATGAGCGATTTTTTTGAGCATGGTGTTATCAAGGGGCGGTGCAAAAACAGTGAGTATTTGCACCGCGCTGATATGGGTGTTAATCAAAGCAATGTGGTGCCATCGTGTCGATGTTATCTGTGACAATACCTTTGCAGCCCCAGCTTAGTAGTTCCAGAGCGCGTTGTTTATCATTCACTGTCCAGATACACATTTCATAGCCTGCTTGGCGTGTTTGCTCAACCAGTGCTTGTGTGGTTAGCGTTGTATCTAAGTTTAGGGCAACGCAGCCTAAACGCTGTAAACGTGTTAGGTAGTCATCAGGTACATGATTTTCAATTAATAAAGCACGCGGAAGCTCAGGCGCAGCAAGCTTGGCTGCCTCCAGAGCCGTTTCGGAAAAAGATGAAAGCAAAGGTGGAATGCTGGCATGCTGCCAGAGTTTTTGTGCAATACGTGCGACACGAGCCCCTGTTTCGGCCTCTAAGCCGGTTTCCGGTTTGATTTCAATATTACTGCAAATACCTTGAGCAATAGTAAATTGCGCCATGGTTGCCAAGGTTAAAATGGGCTCACCGGTGTATTTTGGGTTGAGCCAGCCCCCAAAATCAAAGTGTAAAAGCTCGTCTAGATTATACTGACTGGCTGGGCCCTTGGCATTTGACGTACGATCAATGGTGTCGTCATGTAATAAAATAGCCACGCCATCACGACTGAGCTTGACATCATATTCCATCATTTTAAACCCATGTGTGGCGCCAAGACGAGCCGCACTAAGGGTATTTTCGGGAGCATGTTTGCCTGCGCCACGATGAGCAATGAGCGTAGGATAATTCCAAATAAAAGGAGAACTAGGCATAAAAAGGCAAAAAATAAAAAAGATTGCAGTAAAATACTTCCATTTTACGCCTTAGCCTGCATTTTGGGGCGGCACTTTGCAAGCAAAGTGGTAAACTCTTTGGCTATGTAACTAATCTATGGCGATATGGGTGCGCAAACCCAAATAGGTGATTCATGTTCAATTTTATTCGTAGACATCAACGCTTAATGCAGTTGGTGTTGCTTATCTTGATTTTGCCGTCATTTGTATTGATTGGCGTTAGTGGCTATACCAATTACGTTTCCGGAGATGAGGATCTAGTGAGCGTAGGGGATAGTGCTGTCACTGCTCAAGAGTTTGATCAAGCACGCCGTAATCAGCTGCATGAGCTACAGCGTTCTATGGGCAATGCATTTGATCCGGCGGTGGTGGAAACACCAGAGGTTAAACAACAGTTACTGGATTCTTTGGTAGACCGTCGTGTGTTAATTGAGATTGCAACCAAAGAGCGTTTTAGTGTATCGGATACGGCTTTGCGTCAAGCCATTGCCGCGATGCCCGAAATGCAAGAGGACGGGGTTTTTTCTCCACAGCGATATAACCAGTTATTGGCTGGTGCAGGCTTAACTTCAAAACAGTTTGAGCAGTCTCAGCGTGCGGAGCTCGCTTTGGCGCGAGTGATCACCCCTGTGACTCAGACCGCAGTGTTACCTCAAGTCATTCAGGACGAGCTACAAAAAGTCCTGCTTGATAGCCGTACGATTCAGATGCATGTGCTTCAGGCTGCTGATAAAGTCGCGGAGCAGAGCATTACCGATGAGGAAATACAGGAATGGTACCAAGCCAATCAGGAGCAGCTACGTCTACCTGATTACGTTAATGTGGATTATGTGTTGTTGGATGAGCAAGCAGCCGTAAAGAGCGTACCTGCCTTAAAAGACGAAGATCTACAGTCGTATTACGAGCAGAACAAAGCACGCTTTGTTACGCCCGCGCGTATTCACTTGAGTCATATCTTAATTCAGCCTGGTGCTACAGACAACGCACATCAAGAGGCGCAAAAACAGGCTAAAGACTTAGCCGCGCAAGCCCAAGCCGCCCCAGATCAGTTTGCGGAGCTTGCTAAGGCGCATTCTCAAGATAAAGGGAGCGCTACATCAGGGGGCGAGCTTGGTTGGATCACGCAGGGCAATTGGCCCGAGGTGCTACAAAATGCGGTATTTGCTTTGAAAAAAGGAGAGGTCTCAGG
Organism: Paenalcaligenes sp.; assembly: GCF_030152715.1. Classification (NCBI taxonomy): domain Bacteria; kingdom Pseudomonadati; phylum Pseudomonadota; class Betaproteobacteria; order Burkholderiales; family Alcaligenaceae; genus Paenalcaligenes; species Paenalcaligenes sp. The sequence goes on along the minus strand of NZ_JASLIX010000053.1, from coordinate 40,774 downwards.
TGTGATTGAGGGGCCGGATGGCTATCACATTTTTAAAGCAAATGACTTCCAAGAAGAGCAGCGTCAACCGTTTGAGGCGGTGCGCGAGCAGATTACGAATGAAGCCCGTCAACAACTAGCAGCGGAGCGTTTTGCCGATATGGCAACTAAGCTAACCGACTTAGTGTATGAAAGCCCCGAGAGCTTAGCGGCGGCGGCTGAGACCTTAGGTTTGCCTATTTTGCAGGCTAAAGGTGTGGCTCGAGATCGTTTGCTTAGCGAGGCTGAGCTTGGTTTAAGCAAACAACCTTCTGCAAGCGCCGCCTTGCTCGAGGATCCTCGTGTACGTCGAGCGCTTTATACACCTACCTCTTTAGAGCAGAAGCAAAATGCAGGGGTGATTGAGCTTTCTTCGGATACGTTGGTAGCGGTGCGTGTCAATGAATTTGTGCCCTCACATGTACCCAGCCTAGAGCAGCTGCGTACGCAGGTAGAGCAGACTTTGGCCCAAGAAAAAGCCTTAGAAGCGACGCAAAAAGCAGGGCAGCAACTGCTTAAACAGCTACAAGCAGGCGAAGATATCGCTGTGGATTTTTCCGAGAGCCTAACCGTGAGTCGTATTGATAACCAGCAGTTACCTAAGGCGACTTTGGATCGTATTATGACAACCGACGTACAAAGCCTACCGGCGTATGTTGGTGTGGAAACCGAAACAGGCTATCAGCTGGTTAAAATTATCGCTAAAGAGTCTGCAACGCCAGATCCTTTAATTGCTGATTTCTTGCAAATGCAGTTGCAGCAGCTCTGGGGGAATGCACAAGAGCAGGTCTTTATGCAAGCGTTACGCGATCAGCTACAGGTCAAAACCTTACCTGCAGCAGCTACTGCCATGGAGTCAGAGCTAGAGGAATAAGCTTATAAAGTGTAAACCGTTGTGAAAACCCCCTATATGCTTTTAATATAGGGGGTTTTTTGTGGTTCAAGGTGCAAAGCCAAAAGGTAAGAGTATGAAAAAAGCGCTATTGAGCGGCTTGGGGGCCAGTAGTTCGATTGCTCTAGGATATTTTCCTGTGGCCGTTTCTTTTGGGGTGGCAGCGGTTCAGGCTGGATTGTCGCCTTGGTTTGCGACCTTAATCTCCATTGGGGTTTATGCGGGAGCTAGTCAATTTATTCTGATTGTACTGATTGCGCAGCAGACCGCTATCCTGCAAATGGTGATGATTACCATTGCTGTGAATTTACGACACCTATTTTATGGGCCTGCATTATTAAGCCAATTTCAACAGAAGGAGCTACCGCGCTGGCCGGCATTGATGGCATTTGGTTTAACGGACGAGGTATTTGCCACGGCACGGGGGCGTTTGAGTAGAATTCCACCCGGGCAAAAAGAAGCTTGGTATTTGGGACTGCAGCTAGGTGCTTATAGCGCTTGGGTGAGTGGTACCGTGTTGGGGGCCTATGTTGCCAGTGACTGGTTAATGGAGCAGCCGCTATTGCAGCAAACCTTAGCTTTTGTATTGCCTGCTTTATTCTTTGCCTTATTGCTTGATATGAAGCAGTATGTATCGGGTTATTTGTTATTGAGTGTGGCTACGACCACGCTATGTGCACATTACTACTTACCTGCTCATCACAGCTTATTGATTGGTATGGGGATAGGAGGGATATGGGCTTGGTTGCAGCAAAAGGGTAAAAGTGGATACTAAATCTGTGTTTTTTTTGTTGGTAGGCGCTGGAGTAGGAACGTATTTATTACGTTATTTACCCATGCGTTGGTATTTAACATTGCAAACTATTTTCGAGCGCCCAGACTTACGCGCGGTCTTGGTTACCTTGGGTCCCGCTGCAATAGTGGCCTTACTTGTGGTGTCGCTAAGTGGATTAGTGGGGCTCAATACCCCTAAGGTTGCCTTAGGGCAAGTGGGTCCGATTGGGCTTGCTTGCACTGTGATGTGGATTGTCTTTAGGTGGTGGCGCAACACCATACTGATCACAGTTATTGGAGTATTCAGTTATGGTGTTGTGCTTTATAGCCAATCGCTTTTTAGTTTGCCTGGCCTTTAACGCGGACAATCTTTTGTACTTGGGGGACTTGACGCATGGAGCGGATAACCTGTGCAAGGTGATTGCGGCTATCGACTTGAATAGTCAGGTGAAGGAGTGTAGTGACACCCTCATCATCGGGCATAGTGAGGTGTAAGATATTAGAGTCAGCCTCGGTGATTGTCGCCGCTAAGCGCCCGAGTACCCCGCGCTCATTAAGAGCAGTAACATCTAGGCGTGTGGATAAGTGGCGAGCGGTTTTGGTATCCCAGATCACGGGAATCCAACGCTCGGGTTCTTTGGCTTGTTGTCGTTGGGCGACGGCGCATTCTGCCATATGCACAACTAAGCCATGCCCCATGCGAATGCCACCGACAATGGCATCACCAGGAAGAGGACCGCAGCAGGTGGCTAACTGAACGGCTTGGCCTTCATTGCCATGGATGACGACGGGGGCTCGGGTGGTGGAGGTGTACTCATCTACCGCGGCAGCGGTGGTTTTAATAAGAGGATTATCAGCGATAAAGCGACGAGCCACCACGGCAGCCAAACGTTTGCCTAAACCAATATCGGCTAGGATTTCAGTTTGTGAGGTTGCACCTGAGCTTTTCACCAGCCCTTCCCACATGGGGTCATTGTCTGCGGGCATTTCAATGCCGAGCTCATTAAGGGCTTGTTTTAAAAGACGGCGACCAAAGGCTACTGATTCCTCGTATTGAACCGTACGCAGATAATGCCGTATTTCTGAGCGCGCACGACCAGTACGCACATGATTTAACCATTGTGCACTGGGTCGAGCTGCGGGTGAGGTGATGATTTCCACCATATCGCCGCTTTTGAGCTCGCTGCGTAAAGATACGAACTCATCATTGACTTTAGCCGCCACAGCGTGGTTACCAATATCCGAGTGAATGGTATATGCAAAATCAATAGGCGTTGCCCCACGTGGTAAAGAGATAATTTTGCCACGAGGTGTATTGACGTAGACAGCATCAGGAAACAGGTCGACTTTTACGTGCTCTAAAAATTCGCTAGAGTCCCCAGTTTGGCTTTGAATATCTAATAATGATTGTAACCAGCGGTGTGTGCGTTTTTGTAGCTCGCTCAAAGAAACGTCATCGTCTTTATATAGCCAGTGTGAGGCAACTCCCTCTTCGGCGACATGATCCATTTCGCGAGTGCGTATTTGGAACTCTACAGGGGTACCATGAGGGCCAATAAGAGTGGTATGCAAAGACTGATAGCCATTGATTTTAGGGATGGCAATGTAGTCTTTAAATTTTCCAGGAATGGGTCTGTAAAGCTGGTGTAATGTACCTAGGGTTAAATAGCATTCTGGAAGGGTGTGGACAATAATTCTAAAGCCATAAATATCCAACACATCAGAAAATGATTTTTTCTGTTCAACCATTTTACAGAAAATGCTATAGAGGGATTTTTCACGGCCGGAAATTTCGGCTTCAATCCCAGCGGCAGGCAGCGCAGCATGAACCGCATCACTGATTTTTCCTAACGCATCACGGCGATTACCACGAGCGGCAAGGAGCGCTTTGTGTAACACACGATAACGATTAGGATGAATGGCTTGAAAACAACGATCTTGGAGTTCTCGAAAAAGCGCATTAAGCCCCAGCCGGTGCGCAATAGGCGCGTAAATTTCTAGGGTTTCTTTGGCAATGCGACGTTGTTTTTCAGGGCTGACCGCATCAAGCGTGCGCATATTGTGCAGGCGGTCTGCCAGTTTAATTAATATGACACGAACATCGCGTGACATGGCCAACAACATTTTTCTAAAGCTTTCGGCTTGTTGTTGGCTTTTGGTTTCAAACTGCAAGCGCTCTAGTTTGGAAACACCATCTACAATCTCAGCAACATCGGTGCCGAATTTTTCAGCAAGCTCTTGTTTGCTGACGTCTTGGTCTTCGATAACGTCGTGTAGTAGCGCAGCCATGAGGGACTCGGCATCGAGTTTCCAGCCGGCGCAAATTTCAGTCACAGCAATAGGGTGAGTGATATAGGGCTCACCGCTTGATCGAAACTGACCTAAATGGGCCTCGTCGGCTAATTTATAAGCTTCGCGTACACGCTCTACATCGGCCTCATCTAGATATTTGCTGATGATTTTAGTTAAAGGAGCGAGTGAGGCAATGGTGTTTTTCGCGGGCTCAAGCTTAGGCACCGATACGGTATCTTTGCGACGACCGAGTCGGGATCCTTTTTTTAGTACAGCGAGTAAGCCTGAAGAGGCGCCTTTGAGGGTAGAAAAAGCCATTGCCTGTCCTTTTGTGCTACTAAGTGATTAGGTGGGGACTTTGCGTAACATTTCCATACCGGTAGCTCCAGCAGCGACTTCACGCAACGCGGTCACTGTGGGCTTGTTTTTGCTTTCCAAGCGGGGTTCGTGACCTTGAGCAAGCTCACGCGCACGGTATGCCGCGACTAAAGTGAGATTAAAGCGGTTTGGGATTTTTTCTAAGCAGTCTTCGACCGTAATACGAGCCATAATGGTTTACCTGTAAGTCAAAATATCAATAAGTACTATTATAGTAAATTTGCGGCCACAGAGGCACTGATGCCAAGTTGATCAAATAAATCCGCATAGCGCGCCGCCTGTTGAGCAGTGCGTAAGCGACTCGCTTGAATAATGGCTTGTAGTTGGGCCAAGGCGACATCAAAGTCATCATTGATAATAGCATATTGGAACTCGCCAACGTGAGCCATCTCACCACCGGCTGCGAGTAAGCGTCGTGCAATCACTGAGTCATCATCTTGACCACGTTTGCGTAAGCGCTCTTCTAGAGCTTGGATAGAAGGGGGGAGGATAAAAATGCCAATGGCTTTAGGAAAGCGTTCACGCACTTGACGTGCACCTTGCCAGTCAATTTCGAGGAGCACATCTTTGCCCGTGGCTAATGCTTGCTCAACAGGTTGGGCTGGGGTGCCATAAAAATTGCCATGTACCTCAGCATGCTCAAGCAAATTATTGCTGTCACGTAACTGTTGGTATTGTTCAAGGCTGACAAAGTGGTAGTGCTGTCCGTTGGTTTCGCCGGGGCGCATGGGACGAGTTGTACATGATATAGATAGCTCTATATTGGGCTCTTGTGCTAACAGCGCATTAACAAGACTGGATTTGCCCGCCCCACTTGGAGCGGCGACTAAAAACACATTGCCGTGAAACGTAGCTGGCATAGGTATCCTTTTAGTGGTGATGAGCTTGACCTGCGTTAATACCGAACTGCTTCAGCACTTCATCTTTGGTAGCATGGTCAATGCAGAGAAAAACAACGGTGTCCTCAGCGTTAAGATTTTGACTAACGTCATCAATCATAGCGCTTGCGTCTTGTGGTTGGCCGACGGCCATGACATGGATATCTCCATCGGCATCAAATCGTTCTTGTGGGACGATATCGGCGACTCTATCAATATTAGGCTCGCTTACGACAACGTAAGCGTGGACAAGACAGCCGTCTACATATACTTGCAATACGGCGCCTTCGTTTAAGGTGGAGATCAACTGGTTGGTTTGGCTCATTATTGCCTCCGTGTAATGGGATTGGCTGTGTTAGAGATCAAGTTGCACGATAACAGGGGTGTGGTCCGAAGGCTGCTCATTAGCGCGTGGGGATTTGTCCACCAGGCAGTCGGAGCAGTGGGTCAACAAAGGCGTAGAGAGCAAAGCGTGGTCAATACGTAGACCTGCGTTACGTCTAAAGGCGCCGCGTCGATAGTCCCACCAAGTAAAACCAGGGTCTTCAGGATGAATATGCCGGAAAGCGTCATGTAGACCAAGGTCAATGAGTTTTTGCCAAGCGGCTCGCTCTGCTGGGGAAACATGAATTTTGCCTTCCCATTTTTTAGGATCATGCACATCGAGGTCTGTGGGCGCTACATTATAGTCCCCTAAAATAGCTAGGTGAGGATAATGTTGTAGTTCATCACTTAACCAATTTTCTAGAGCAGCAAACCATTGCATTTTATAAATGTATTTATCACTGTCAGGGGCTTGACCATTTGGGCAGTAGGCACTGATGACCCGTATAGGACCTTTGGCGGAGTCATAGGTAGCGGCGATCACACGTTGCTGTGGGTCTTCAAAATGAGGAATATTACGCTGCACTTGTGTGCCTTCGGTTTTGCTAATCAAGGCGACGCCGTTATAGGTGGGTTGCCCGGCCCAGACTGCTTGGTAGCCGATGGCTTGTAATGCATCGAGCGGGAATTTGTCTTGAGGAAGTTTAAGCTCTTGTAAGCACAGTACGTCCACGGGGTTTTGTTGTAGCCAGTCAATGACCTGGGGCAGGCGCACCCGTAATGAGTTGACATTCCACGTTGCGAGTTTCACGATTTTTGGCTCAAAAAATAAAAAGAAAGTAAAAATTCCTTAGATCATAACCGAATTCAATATAGGACGAAGGGGTATCGCAGGAGTCTTTATGGGCATTTTATTTAACTTTTATTTGTAAGTCTTTGTCTTTATTGGATTTTTTAATAGTTCGTGTTATAATGATTGGAATGCGGGGCAAAAGGGTTGTCCCGCAAATTTTTAGCAGGAGGTGTATGTATGGCTACGAAACGACCCACACGTCGTCGTAAAGAGCTTGTGATTGAGCCCTTAAACTGGGTAGCACCCGATGCACGCGAAGATCAAAGCGATAAACGCGTCGAGAAGGACGAAGTAGAACAAGACGATAAAAAAATGGCAAAAAGCTAATTTTTATTGTTTGTACTAAAATACTGAACGCGCAGGTTATGCCTGCGCGTTTTGTTTTCTGAGGATCTTAACTATGGAAATGTTTAATCAAGCCATTGATATGAATGATGTCACCATCTCTGAAGAGGATGGGATTCGTTATTTGCATTTTGGTACGCAATGGATTCAAGGCGCTATGCGCATCATGCGTCCCCATGATTTGGTTTTAACTTACACTCAGCAAATGATGGCTTGGTTACTTTTTCAGGAAGTCAGCAAAGATGATGAGATCGCGATATTAGGCTTAGGGGCAGGCTCACTGCTGCGCTTTTGTATGAAGCATACCCAAAGTGATTTGCATACGGTTGAAATTAATCCGCGCGTCACCGCCATGTGCCAAGCTTTTTTTCGTTTGCCACAAAATCAACGCTCGGTTATTTACCATGAGGATGCAGAGTCGTGGGTACAAGACCCGACACATTTTGATCGATATCGCGTGTTGATGGTGGATTTATATGATGCGGCCGCACAAGGTCCGGTATGTTCGTCGTTGGCGTTTTATCAAGGATGTTACCGCTGCTTAGATGAGCAGGGTTTGATGACGGTAAATTTATTTGGCGCTCACGAAAGTTATGATGTGAATATCAATCATATTTCTCAAGCTTTTCACGGCAATATATTGATTTTGCCTGAAATTGACGAGGGTAATATTGTCGTACTGGCATTTAAAGGGGATGATCTATCGCGGACAACAACGGCCATGCTTATGGATCAAGCCGAATACATACAGAAGAAATACAAATTACCAGCTCGGCGTTGGGCCAAAGGGATTCTAGCTGAGCAGCCAAAGACGTAACATAATACGAACAGATGCTGGGGTTTTTTGCAAAGGTTGGTTTATAGTAACGGGGTCCGTATTTGTACAAGGTAGACAGGGTTATTCCCTGCGGCAATTTACAACAAATCGGGGTAGACTTGAGCGCAATTGCATTTTTGCATAAAAAATAACTAGGAGCACCCATTATGAAACGCAATAAAACCCTAAAAACCCTATTGGGTCTGGCATTAAGCACCAGTCTGCTCGCCACCTCTGCAGCGTGGGCACAAATGGTTTCAGTGTCGTCTATCGTAGAGCATCCTGCATTAGATTCGGTGCGGGACGGTGTCAAGCAAGCGCTAACAGACGCGGGTTATACCGAAGCCAATGGGCTTAAATGGCAGTTTCAAACCGCCCAGGGTAATACCGCGATTGCCGCTCAAATCGCGCGTAAGTACGTTGGTGATAAATCCGATGTAATCGTGGCCATTTCTACGCCCTCAGCACAAGCGGTGGTAGCGGCTACAAAAACGATACCAGTAGTGTACTCTGGGGTAACAGATCCGGTGGCAGCTCAGCTAGTGCCTTCTTGGGAGCCCTCGGGGACGAATGTGAGCGGCGTATCGGATATGTTAGTGCTCGAAAAGCAGCTAGAGCTGATCAAACAAGTGGTGCCCGAGGCCAAACATGTTGGTATGGTTTATAACCCAGGCGAAGCTAACTCTGTGGTTGTGGTAGAGCGTTTGCGTGAACTATTGTCTGCTAACGACATGAGCTTAGTCGAGGCAACAGCAGCACGTACGGTGGATGTGGGTGCAGCGGCTCGTAGCCTAGTTGGCAAAGTGGATGTGATCTACACCAATACAGACAATAACGTGGTTTCTGCCTTTGAGGCCTTAGTTAAAGTGGGCAATGACGCCAAAATTCCTATTATCGCTTCAGATACGGATAGTGTAGCGCGTGGAGCCATCGCGGCATTAGGGGTGAATTACTACGATTTAGGGCTGCAGACAGGGAAAATGGTGGTGCGAATTCTAAAAGGGGAAAAACCTGGGGATATCGCATCGGAAACCAGTGATCGTTTGGAGCTGTTTGTAAACCCCGCTGCGGCCAAAAAACAAGGCGTAACTTTAGACGAAGCCTTTGTTAAGTCAGCCACAAAAATTATTGAATAACTCATCACCCATGTTGCAGGCCGCCCTTATCAGGGTGTGCCTGCTTTTTTAAGAGTTGACACACAATGTCTATTTACTCCTTATGGGGTGCTTTAGAAATTGGCCTGATCTTTGGCTTGGTGGCCTTAGGGGTGTTTATTTCTTTTCGCATCCTTCGTTTTCCTGATTTAACGGTAGATGGTAGTTTTCCGCTAGGTGGCGCTGTTGCTGCAACATTAATTACTCAAGGCTTTGATCCCTTCTCAGCGACAGCTATTGCTACGCTGATTGGAGCAGGTGCTGGTATGGTAACCGGCTGGCTAAACGTGCGCCTCAAAATCATGGACTTATTGGCTAGTATTTTGATGATGATCGCGTTGTACTCCATTAATCTACGTATTATGGGTAAGCCAAACGTCCCATTGATTATGGAGCCCACGGTGTTTTCGGTACTACAGCCAGAAAATTTAGGCGACTATATGGCGCGTCCATTATTGCTTATTGTGGTTGTACTGGCGGCTAAACTACTTTTAGACTGGTTTTTTGCTACGCAAACTGGTTTAGCGATGCGTGCGACAGGCTCGAATGCCCGTATGGCTCGCTCGCAAGGCGTGGCCACAGGTAATATGGTGCTGTTAGGAATGGCTATTTCTAATGCGTTAGTGGCTTTGGCCGGCGCGTTGTTTGCCCAGTCCCAAGGGGGAGCGGATATCTCGATGGGTATTGGTACGATTGTGATTGGTTTAGCCGCAGTGATTGTAGGCGAAAGCATTTTACCAGCTCGTCGTTTAGTCTATGCTACCTTAGCCGTCATTTTAGGTGCAATCTTATATCGTTTTTTTATTGCGCTGGCGTTAAACGCCGATTTCATTGGTCTTAAAGCTCAGGATTTGAACCTAGTCACAGCAATATTAGTTACAGTGGCTCTGGTTATTCCTCTACTGAAAAAACGGTTTAAAGGGGGGCGCAAAGCGTAATCACCATGTTAAGTGCAAAAAACCTTTATCTCACCTTTAATCCAGATACGCCAATTGAAACCAAAGCGCTAAGGGGCTTATCGTTAGACATCCCTAGTGGTCAATTTGTGACAGTTATTGGCTCAAATGGTGCGGGAAAATCCACATTTTTGAATACGGTATCTGGCGACCAGACCGTGGATTCGGGTACTATACATATCGATGATAAAGATGTAACACGTATGCCAGTATGGGAAAGAGCCCAATATGTGGCGCGTGTATTCCAAGATCCAATGGCTGGCACCTGTGAGGACCTAACCATCGAAGAGAACATGGCGCTGGCGACTTGCAGGGGCTCACGCAGAGGCTTAAGCACAGCAGTACAAGCCTCAATGCGTGATGAGTTTCGGGCGCGCTTAGAAACACTGGGCTTGGGCTTGGAGAATCGTCTTGGCGATAGAATTGGGCTACTGTCCGGGGGGCAACGACAAGCTGTGAGCTTATTGATGGCAGCAATGCGGCCATCGCGTATTTTGTTACTAGATGAGCACACAGCTGCTTTAGACCCGCGCACGGCGGATTTTGTATTAGCGTTGACCGAGCGCATTGTAAGCGAAGGTAAGCTCACAACAATGATGGTAACGCACAGCATGAAGCAAGCCCTTGAAGTGGGCGAGCGCACCATTATGTTACATCAAGGCAAGGTCGTTTTAGACGTTAGCGGTCCTGAGCGCAAAGGGCTACAAGTTCCCGATCTACTCGCCATGTTTGAAAAAGTGAGGGGCGAAGCCATTACGGATGATGCCTTATTATTAGGCTAACTCGTCATACTATATCGGCGCCTCAGGGCGCCGATATCCATTTACTGTATTTGTTTATTTATTTATTGCTTAAGTTATGCCACGAAAACGGTCTAGCTTAATTAGCCTGAATTACAGGAGTTTGTTCATGTTAAGAAATCGCCATACGGCATGGCGCTCACTGCGCGTTGCTTTGTTATCAGCCACCGTATTGTTGGCGGCATGTGGTGAGAAACCGCAACAACAAGATATGTCTGGCATGAAGGTTCCTGTTAGTGTGATTCAAGTCCAACCAGAGGTTACTCCCATATTTACTGAGCTTCCCGGCCGCGTAGAGGCGATTAAAGAAGCCGAGGTTCGTGCACGGGTAACGGGTATTGTGACAGCGATTAACTTTGAGCAAGGCTCAGAGGTCAAAGAGGGCGACTTGTTGTTTACTATTGACCCAGCACCTTACGAGGCGGTGCGTGATCAAGCAGCAGCTCAGTTGAAAAATGCACAGGCCGAAGCACAGACCGCTTCTTTGCTGGCTCAGCGCTATGGCAAGCTCATTAAAGAAAATGCAGTGAGTCGTCAGGATTACGATACGGCGATGGCACGAGCAAATCAGGCGCAAGCGGCTGTGGCGGCGGCAAAGGCAGCGCTAAAAGCCGCGGAAATTGATTTAGGCTATACGAAGGTAACTGCGCCCATCTCCGGGCGTATTGGTCGGGCAGAAATCACAGAGGGTGCTTTAGTTAGTGCCACACAGGCCACGCATTTGGCAACCATTCAGCATCTGGATGAGATGTATGTTGATATTACTCGTCCTGTCGGAGAGGTCATGAGCCTGCGCAAAGCGATTGCTGATGGTACCTTAAAGTCAGATCCCGATGGGGCAGCCCGAGTTTCTGCCATATTGGATGATCGCTCCGTGTATGAGGAAACAGGGCGTCTGCTTTTCTCCGGGGTATCTGTGGATCCTACCACGGGTCAACTAAATATGCGGGCAGTTTTTCCTAATCCAGATCAGCTATTGTTACCTGGTATGTTCGTGCGTGTACGCTTAGAACAAGGGGTAGATGAAAAAGCGTTATTAGTCCCTACACAAGCAGTACAGTATGGAGCTAACGGCACGACCTCTTTAATGATAGTTAAAGACGATGTGGTACAAGTGGTTCCTGTGAAATTAGGTAGCACAATCGATGGACGAGTCATTATTAACGAGGGGCTCGAGCCCAATAGTACCGTCATTGTAGAGGGCTTCCAGAAAATCCGTCCGGGTGCACCTGTACAAGGTATGCCCTGGAAAGCGGCTCCAGCGACACAAGAAGACGCGTCCTCTAGCTCAAATAATGGATAATGCTCATGCCACAGTTTTTTATTGATAGACCCATTTTTGCTTGGGTGGTAGCCCTAGGCATTACGCTGTTGGGTTTGTTGTCCTTACCTAATATGCCCGTGTCTCAGTATCCTGAAGTCGCGCCGCCGGCTATCACGATTAGTGCGACCTATCCAGGAGCCTCCGCCGACGATGCGGCCAGCTCGGTAGCGAGTGTGATCGAAAATGAGTTGAACGGGGCTAAAGGCTTGTTGTATTACGAGTCGGTGAGTGACTCCTATGGTCAAAGCCAAATCACAGCTACTTTTGCTCCAGGTACAGACCCAGATATGGCACAGGTGGATGTACAAAACCGCGTGTCAAACGTGACGGCGACGTTGCCTGCTGCTGTTATGCAACAAGGCTTGAAAGTTGAACAAAGTAATACTGGCTTTTTACTTGTGGTAGCCCTGTCATCAGATGATGGCTCGCTTACACAAACCGAGCTGGCAGACTACATTAAACGTAATATTCAAAACGCCATTTCACGTGTACCTGGTGTGGGTAAGTTCCAGTTGTTTGCGGCGGGGCGTGCTATGCGTATTTGGGTAGATCCTGAAAAGCTAGTGAGCTATAACCTCAGTATGGCAGAGGTCAACGCTGCTATTGCGCAACAAAACGTCCTGATTTCTGCCGGGATTTTAGGTTCACCGCCTAACCCCAGTGATCAGCGTGTGACGGCCCCTATTGTGGTGAACGGGCAGTTGCGTACGGCTGAAGAGTTTGAAAACGTGATCCTACGCTCTTATGCGGATGGTTCAAGTGTGCGTGTTAAAGATGTGGCACGTGTAGAGGTGGGCGCGGATAACTACCAGTTTGGCGCGCGTTTGAATGGGAAAACCACGGCGGCTTTTGCTATTTCGCTTTCACCCGATGCCAATGCCTTATCTACTGCCAAAGGGATCAAAGCAAAAATGGATGAGCTTGCCGAGTTTTTCCCGGCTGGCATTAGCTACAGTATTCCTTATGACACCTCACCTTATATCGAAACCTCTATTGAGCAAGTAGTACATACATTGCTCGAGGCCATGGTGCTGGTGTTTATCGTGATGTTTGTGTTTTTACAAAACATTCGCTATACCTTGATCCCGGCCTTGGTTGTACCCGTGGCGATTTTGGGGGCGCTAGCGGTGATGAATGCGTTGGGCTTTTCCATCAACGTATTGACCATGTTCGCGATGGTATTAGCTATCGGGATTTTGGTGGATGACGCCATTGTGGTGGTGGAAAACGTTGAGCGCATCATGTCCGAAGAGGGCTTATCGCCCAAAGAGGCCACGAAAAAAGCCATGCCCCAAATTAGTGGAGCAATTGTAGGGATTACTTTAATTCTTACCGTGGTATTTTTGCCGCTGGCTTTTATGTCGGGGTCCGTCGGGGTGATTTATCGCCAGTTTGCTGTGGCGATGTCAGTTTCGATTTTATTTTCTGGCTTCTTGGCATTGGCTTTTACCCCTGCCTTATGTGTGACGATGTTAAAGCCGATTCCCAAAGGGGAACACGGTAAAGAACGTCGTGGCTTTTTTGGCTGGTTTAACCGTTTCTTTAACGGTATCACCAAAGGCTATATGGGTATTGTGAGCAAGAGCCTTGGTGCTGTTGGGCGAATGATGCTGCTCTATGTGCTTCTTGTGGTGTTGTTAGGTTGGGCCTACATGCGCATGCCTACTGCTTTTTTACCCGAAGAAGACCAGGGCTTTGCCTTAGCTAACATTGAGTTGCCTGCTGGGTCTACATCCAACCGCACCATTGAAATTATTGAGCAAGTAGAAAATTATTTTCAACAGCAACCACAGGTCAAAGACATTGTTGCCGTTCAAGGTTTTAGCTTTAACGGTAATGGTTTGAACTCGGCCATTGCTTTCGTAACGTTAAAAGATTTTGCAGAGCGACGTGGGCCGGGTGATTCAGCGCAGGCTATCGCGGGCAAGGCCATGCAGAATTTACTTTTCGGCTTACCCGATGCCATGGTGTTTTCCATCGTGCCACCTGCTATTAGCTCGTTGGGGAATGCTTCTGGGTTTGATATGCGCCTAGAGGACCGAGCGAACCATGGGCATCAGGCTTTGCTTGAAGCATCCCAACAGCTTTTAATGTTGGCCTCACAAAGCCCGGTTTTAACGCAAACGCGTATTACTGGCTTAGGGCCTGGTCGTCAGTGGAATTTGACGATAGACCGGGAAAAGGCTGCGGCTCAAGGGGTTAACTTTGATGAAGCCGCTCAGCTTATTTCCACTGCATTAGGCTCCGCATATATTGGTAAATATACGAACGCGGGCTGGGTGGAAAACATCTGGGTACAAGCGGATGATCGATTCCGTATGAACATTGATGATGTGATGAAGCTGAATGCCAAAAACAATCGTGGGGAAATGGTGCCGTTAAGCACTTTTGTGACAGCGGATTCCGTGCAGGCGCCGGTACAAATTGTGCGCTATAACAGTTATGAGTCCATTCGTATCGGTGGTTCTGCCGCACCTGGCTATACCACGGGCGAGGCCATGGCGGAAATGGAGCGCCTAGTGGGCGAGCTGCCAGCAGGGTTTGGTTTTGAGTGGACAGGCTTGTCTTACCAGGAAATCCAAGCGGCGGGTCAGAGCACGATATTGATGGGACTAGCAATTCTCGTGGTCTTTATGGTGTTAGCCGCGTTATATGAAAGCTGGGCGATACCCCTAGCGGTAATGCTCGCTGTGCCACTAGGTATGTTAGGAGCCGTTTTATTGGTCTCGGCCAAAGGGATGGCCAATGATGTTTATTTCCAAGTGGGCATGGTGACAGTTATTGGGCTTTCTGCAAAAAATGCGATTTTGATTATTGAGTTTGCTAAAGACGCGGTCGCGCGTGGTGGTGGCTTAATTGAGTCCACCGTCGAGGCAGCCCGTATGCGTTTCCGTCCTATTATCATGACCTCTTTTGCCTTTATTTTAGGGGTTACGCCTTTAGCTTTGTCTTCTGGGGCCGGGGCTGCCAGTCAAAACGCCGTAGGTTTTGGGGTATTGGGTGGGATGTTAGCCGCTACCCCCTTAGCTGTATTATTTGTTCCCGCTTTCTTTGTGGCAGTGATAAAAGTGTTTAAAACAAAACCTCGTTTACTTGGTGCTGAAGCCAAACAACAGGCGCAGACAGGAGATCATGTATCATGATGGGAGCAAAATTTAGCTTATCTGCGATGGCAATGGCGTTGATTTTGGCAGGTTGTTCTTTAGCCCCCAAATACGAGCAGCCGATGGCGCCGGTGGCGCCGCAGTTTGACCATCAGGATCCGGCCACTATAGAGCAGGATATGTCAAAGCTAGACGCTTTAGGTTGGCGTGATTTTTTCGCGGATCCTCGGTTACAAGCTTTGATTGAGCTCGCTTTGTTGAATAACCGTGACTTACGGATGGCGATGGATCGTATTGAGGAGGCTCGCGCTCAATATGGTATTGCGCAAAGCGACCAATTTCCAACATTTGGTGCAGGTGGAGCTGGGCAGGTAACACGTAGCCCCTCAGACTTACGAGCAGGGGGGCCCGATGCGCCAGCTATCAGCCGGTTTTTTCAAGCTGGGGTAGGGATTACAGCGTTTGAGCTTGATTTTTTTGGTCGCGTACGTAATCTTTCCGAGGCCGCTTATCAGCAATATTTAGCGACTGAGCAAGCACAGCGTACGGTACGAATTAACGTGGTAGCTCAGGTTGCAGAAGCCTATTTCCGTTGGCGTAGCGCGCAGCAGATGGTTGACTTAATGCAATCCACCTTGGCCAGTCGAGAGCGCACGTATCGCTTGGTCAACCGCCTCTTTGAGGTGGGGACAGCTTCAGCCTTAGAGCGTCACCAAGCACAGGTTCAGTTGGATACCGTGCGTGCTGATATTCAAGCAATGCAGCGGGCTCAAATGCAGGCTTATAATGCCTTAACTCTGCTGGTGGGTACCCAACTACCACAGGATTTACCGGAACCAGCTGTATTTGGTAAAGAGCAAATTGTTGTCGATATACCTGTGGGTTTGCCCTCGAGCTTGCTGGTGCGCAGGCCTGATATTTTAGCGGCAGAACATCAGCTTAAAGCGGCTTATGCCAATATCGGTGCGGCGCGCGCGGCTTTTTTTCCAAATATTTCTATTACAGGGCTATTTGGCTTTGCGAGCCCTTCTTTGAGTGCCTTATTTGATTCGGGGCGCACGTATTGGCAGTATTCGCCTCAAATCACCATGCCCTTGTTTTCTGGAGGGGTTAAGGGTGGCTTAGATTTAGCAAAAGCACGTCAAAATATTGCGATCTCCAATTACGAAAAAGCCATTCAAGTGGCGTTTAAAGAGGTGGCAGATGCTTTAGCGGGCGAGGCCACCTATACAGAGCAATTGAATGCTTTGCGTGATATGGAGCATGCTGCAGCAGAAAGTTTACGCTTAGCTAATCTTCGCTATGAAACAGGCATTGATAGCTTTTTGCAGGTACAAACGGCAGAAATTAACCTCTATGCGGCACAGCAGCGCTTTGTGCAAACAGGCATGGAGTCATTATTGAATCGTGTTATGTTGTATAAAGCCCTTGGAGGCGGATGGCAACTGGATAACACTTATTAGGAATTTACATGATTGAACTTGGCGTAAATATTGATCATGTTGCAACCTTACGGCAGCAGCGACTTACTACTTATCCTGATCCGATTTTAGCGGCAGTGCGTGCCGAAGAAGCCGGGGCTGACCTGATTACGCTTCATTTACGAGAGGATCGACGTCATATTCAAGACGCTGATGTATGGAAAATGCGTAAAGCGATTCGTACACGCATGAACTTAGAATGCGCGATCACAGAGGAAATGCTGAATATCGCATGCGAGGTCAAACCGGAAGATGTGTGTTTAGTGCCGGAAAAACGTAATGAGCTCACCACAGAAGGCGGTTTGGATGTGATTACACATTACGAGGCAGTACAAGCTGCAGTAAAAAAACTGCAGAATCATGGGATTCGTGTTTCTTTGTTTATTGATGCATGTACAGAGCAAATTGAGGCGGCTCAACGTGCTGGGGCGACAGTGATTGAGTTACATACAGGAGCGTATGCTGATGCTGCTAGCCCTGATAGTGCAGCCAAAGAACTTGACCGTATCCGAGTGGGAGCGGCACACGGCGTAGCGTTAGGCTTACGCGTAAACGCGGGGCATGGTTTGCATTATCAGAATGTGCAAGCGGTGGCGGCGATTCCTGGTATTGCCGAGCTTAATATTGGTCATGCAATTGTGGCACAAGCGGTTTTTGATGGTTGGGAAAAAGCCGTGCGTGATATGAAAGCCTTGATTCGTACTGCAGCAGCTTAAGGATTAATGATGTCTGATGTGATTTCTGTATTATTATCCCGTAACTCCACAAAAGCGATTACGGGGCCTGGCCCGACTGAGGCGCAGTTGCAGCAGATACTTGCGACGGCAATGTGTGCTCCTGATCATGGGCGTCTACGCCCTTGGCGCTTTAAGCGCATTCAAGGGGAAAACATTGCGCATTTAGCTGACTTGGCGGTTAAAGCCATGGCAGATGAGGGGCGTCCATTAGCTGAAAACAAAGAAAAAAACATGCGTGAGTGGTTAGGGCGCGCGCCTTTAGTGTTAGCGGTGGGGTCCTATGTGGATCATAGTAATGATCGTATCCCACAACATGAGCGGTTGCTCGCTACGGGGGCGGCTGTGATGAATATCCTGAATGCAGCGCATGCTTTGGGTTTTGGTGCATTTTGGAGCACAGGTATTGGGACATATACCGATGCCGTGCCCGAAGCCTTAGGTTTTGACCCTTTAGAATATGAATTTTTGGGCTTTGTTGTGATTGGCTCATTGCAAGAGCCTGTAGCACAAAAAGAGCGTCCTGCGGTAGCGGACCATGTTACCGACTGGGAGCCTGACTTAGCTTAATCGAGAGAATTAAAGGGCTTTTCTAAGCCCTTTAATATTGGGCAGTCAGGATGCTCATCACCATGGCATTGATGAACAAGCTGGCGTAAGCTGTTTGCCATTTCATGCAATTGTTGCGCTTTTTGTTCCAAGGTTTGTATATGGCTTTGTGCTAAGGCTTTAACATCTGCACTGCTGCGTGTTGGGTTTTGCCATAAGGCGACCAACTCAGCGATTTGTTTTAGCGAAAATCCTAAAGTACGGGCATGGGCGATAAAAAATAATGTATGTAAATCCTGCTCGGTATATAAGCGATACCCAGCATCATTACGGCGTATATTGACTAACAAGCCTTTTTGCTCATAGTCGCGAATCATCTTTGGTGTCAGCCCGCTGTGTTCAGCGGCCTGACGGATACTGTAATAGGTCATGATGGATTGACACGAAGGCGTTTTAAACGAAGTGCATTTGTTACAACAAACACACTGGAAAATGCCATCGCTAATGCACTATAGACAGGGGAAAATACGTGCCCAGTTAGCCACAATAACAAACCCGCGGCTAGCGGAATAAGGGCAATATTGTAAGCAAACGCCCAAAAAAGATTTTGTTTAATATTGCGTAAGGTAGCTTGAGAAAGCCGTACGGCTGCACTGGTGGTGCCAAGATCATTATTCAGCAAAACCACGTTAGCAGATTCGATTGCTACATCTGTACCTGCGCCTACTGCAATACCAACATCGGCTTGGGCGAGCGCGGGTGCATCATTAATGCCATCGCCGACAAAGGCTACCGTACCATAATTGGCTTGCAGCTGTTTAATAATTTGCGCTTTATCACCGGGTTGGGTTTGAGCATACACCACATCGATGCTGAGTGCATTGGCGACATGATGCGCTGTTAGGATATGGTCGCCTGTAATCATAGCCGTTTTTATACCTAGCTGATGTAATTGCTGAATGGCAGCAGCAGCTTCGGGGCGGATGGCGTCCATAATGGCGATGACCCCAATAATATCTTGGTCTCGCGCCACATAAATGACAGTTTTCCCTTGTTCGGCTAATTGTTCAAATTGATTTTTTTGCGCAGCGCTGGGTTGCAAGCCTTGTTGCGCCATCAGGGCCGCCGAGCCAAGATAATAGTGATGTTGCTCGACTTGGGCGCTAACGCCCAAGCCTGTATGGGTGTGAAACTGGCTGGGTGCAGAAAGTGGTAAGGACTTCGCTTGAGCCGCATTGACTAAGGCCGTGGCGATGGGGTGCTCAGAATGCTGTTGTAAGGAGGCAATATGGCTAAGCGTCCGTGTCGCGTCAATGTCTTCGTTAAAAAATAGATCCTGAACTACCGGCTGAGCTAAAGTGAGCGTGCCTGTTTTGTCAAAAGCAATTAACTGCACAGAGGCTAATTGTTGAAGCGCATCGCCCTGTCTAAAGAGTACTCCGAGCTGAGCGGCACGGCCTGTCGCCACCATAATAGAAGTGGGTACGGCTAAACCCATCGCACATGGGCAGGCAACAATAAGAACGGCAACGGCATTGACTACCGCATAATTTAAACCAGGCCCCCATATGGCCCAACCGATAAAAACAGCACCGGCAATAGCGAGGACAGTGGGTACAAACCAAGCCGTGATGCGATCAACATGATTTTGTACAGGTAGCTTAGTGGCCTGTGCTGACTCCACCATACGGATAATCGTGGCCAAGGTAGATTGATTGGCCAGATGGGTGACGTGAATTTCTAAAGGACCATTGCCATTTAGTGTACCGCCAATAACGGTATCCTCTGTGCTTTTATAAACGGGCATGGATTCACCGGTAATCATAGCTTCGTTTACATGGCTTTGGCCTTGGAGGATTTTACCATCGAGAGGAATGGTTTCTCCGGCGCGCACTAAAATGCGATCACCAATCATTATTTGATCAATTGGTAAATCCAACCACTGTTCTTGGCGCCATACACGGGCAAAGCGGCTCTGTAGACGTAAAAGCTGATTGATGGCTTCACCAGTTTGACCTTTGGCACGTGCTTCTAGGTATTTACCTAGCAAAATGAGAGTGATTACCACCGCAGCCGCTTCAAAATACAAATGGTTGGCTCCTGCTGGTAAGAGGAAGGGAGCAAATAAAGCCACCATTGAATAAAGCCAAGCACTGCCTGCACCGACGGCGACTAAGCTATTCATATCAGGCTGTCGCTGCCACAAGGCGTTGAAGCCAAGCAGAAAAAAATCACGTCCTGGTACTACCATAACCAGTGTGGCGAGTGAGGCCTGCATGAGACCAAGGGCATAAGGTGAGATTTGTTGGTGTAACCAATGGGCAAAGGGGGCAATGAGATGGCTGCCCATATCACTGATAAAAACAGGTAGGGTTAGAATCAGCGCAAGGAGAAACGCTTGTTTTTTTTGTTGGGCCTCTTTGGCGAGGGCTTTTTGATTTTCTGCTGGAGCGTTGAGCTCATTACTTTCATTTAAGAGTTGTGCTTCAAAGCCTTTTTTCTGAATAGCCTGAATGAGCGTTGTGTGGGCAACCCTGGCATGCGGTGCCAGAGTGACATAGGCTTTGGCCGTTGCTAAATTGACAAAAGCTTGGTCCACGCCTTCGATTGCTTTCAGCGCATTTTCTACGTGCCGTACGCATGCGGCACAATTCATGCCGTGCACCGCTAATTGGACGCCTTCCTGTTGTGTCATGGATACCTCGATATGATTTGCTTTATTTTAGTATGAACCTTTACCTTAGGTGAAGGTCAAATAATAAAGAGAAGATTATGATAGGGTAGTTGTAGTGAAATGTTATGCTGGGTAGCATAAGGACTACACGATGGATTTACTTGTAGGAAAAAAGCGATGAAACATACTTTTATTGTGCCCGATATGACATGTGGGCATTGTGTAAAAATGATCACACAAGCCGTACAGGCTGCGGACGCTGATGCTCAGGTTCATGCTGACACGCAGACGCATCAGGTGACGGTAGAGACGATGCAATTAGATGAGGCAGCGGTCTTGCTGCTGCTACAAGAGGCTGGTTATACCCCGAACGTAGCATAAGGGCGATTTTTGTATCGTCCAGAGCGGCAGGGTGTTTTTGCCGCTCGATTGCGTTGATTTTATGCATTGTTAATCACAAAGGAACCGTTTATGCAAAAACGTCAGGCTGATGTAGTCATTATAGGTGCTGGAACAGCAGGAATGACTGCTTATCGGGCGGCAACCCGAGCAGGGAAAAAAGCCATTTTAGTTGAAGGAGGGGCTTTTGGGACAACATGTGCCCGGGTGGGGTGTATGCCTTCTAAACTATTAATTGCCGCGGCCGATGCGGCGCACCAAGCGCAACATACGTCTGCCTTTGGTGTCCATGTGGATGGCACGGTGCGCATTGATGGCAAACAGGTGATGCAGCGGGTTAAAAGTGAACGGGATCGCTTTGTGAGCTTTGTGTTAAGTGATGTAGAAGCGTTTCCTGCGGACGATAAGGTCGTAGGCTATGCTAAATTTTTGGATGACCAAACAGTACAAGTAGATGAGCACACGCAAATTCAAGCCCAAAGTTTTGTGATAGCAACGGGTTCTACTTCTTTTATTCCCAAAGCACTTTTGGCCGCTGGTGACCGACTGGTGATTAATGATGATGTGTTTGAGTGGGAGGATTTACCCCAGCGTATTGTAGTGGTTGGGGCCGGTGTGATTGGTTTAGAATTAGGCCAAGCTCTTAGCCGCTTAGGCGTAAAAACCACCCTGCTGAATCGGAGTGATACGGTAGGGGGTATCACAGATCCAGAGGTACGAGAAGCCGCGCGCGCAGCATTTTGTTGTGAGTTTGCCCTAGAAGCGAATGCTACGGTAACAGCTACGGAGCTTAAAGATAATCAGGTGGTAGTGCATTATGAACAAAATGGCCAGACACACCATGTGACAGCAGATTTTGTTTTGAGTGCAGCAGGTCGTATACCCAATGTGCAAGGGCTTGGTTTAGAGAATACATCAGCTGAGCTAGATGAAAAAGGGATGCCGTTGTTTGATACGGAGACCTTACAAATCAAAAATACAGCTATTTTTATTGCTGGTGATGCCAATAATCAACATCCTATTTTGCACGAAGCGGCGGATGACGGGTACCAGTCAGGAATGAATGCGGCGCATTGGCCTCAAGCGCCAGTTGCCGTAGCACGGCGTGCGCCGATGGGTATTGTCTTTACAGACCCTCAGATTATGAAAGTAGGTTGCGCCTATAAGGATTTGGATTTAGCGCGAACACAGATTGGCGAGGTCAATTTTGCGAATCAAGGTCGTGCACGCGTCATGTTAAAAAACTGTGGGCGTCTACGCGTGTATGCGGATAAAGAAAATGGCCGTTTTTTAGGAGCAGAGATGCTAGGGCCAGCTGCTGAGCATATGGCGCATTTATTAGCGTGGTGCTTGCAGATGGAGCTAACCATTGAGCAAATGCTGGCGATGCCGTTTTATCATCCCGTGTTGGAAGAGGGGTTACGTACAGCATTACGCGGCGCGCGCGTAGAGTAAAAAGTGTTTTAACCGCAAAAAAGCTCAACGTCTGTTGAGCTTTTTTATTGGGCATTTATAAGATGGCACGTACTTTTTCTACAAGTGCTTCGACTTCTTCGGAGTCAGAGGCTAAATAACGTGCTTTGCCTTTGGCATCAAAAAAATAGACGCCTCGACTGTGTGATACCTCGTAGTCATTGGGATTAGCGGAGCGAGGCTTTTCAATTTGATAGGCAACCCGATAACGACGCGCCAGGTCGGCGATTTGTTTTTCTGTGCCGGTAAGCCCAATAGCATAACGGTCATCGAAATTTTCCACGTATTCTTGCAGCATATCGGGTGTGTCACGGTGAGGGTCGACACTAACGAATAAAATGCGTACATGCTGTGCGTCATCACCGAGTTTTTCCATCACAT
This sequence comes from Paenalcaligenes sp., assembly GCF_030152715.1. Classification (NCBI taxonomy): domain Bacteria; kingdom Pseudomonadati; phylum Pseudomonadota; class Betaproteobacteria; order Burkholderiales; family Alcaligenaceae; genus Paenalcaligenes; species Paenalcaligenes sp. The sequence continues at coordinate 18,174 of NZ_JASLIX010000053.1, read as the reverse complement.
CCGCTAATTGCGCCATGGAAGTTGGGCAAATATCGGGACAATTAGCGTAACCGAAAAACATCAGTACGACTTTGCCGCGCATATCTTTTTCGGTTAAGACCGTTTGGTTGGCGGCATTTAACGTGAATTTAAGATCTGGCATAAAGCCCCGTACTGGGTGAATCTGTGAGCTAGCTAGACTTATTTGGGTTAAACTCAGCATACACAGCGCCAGAATCACGGATAATAAACGAAGAGGGCTGGACATGATTGCTCCTTGAGATTAAGCCGCGTCTTCACTGAGTCCGCTATGGCGTAATAAGGCTTCAGCCGAGGGTTCGCGACCGCGGAAAGCGACAAAGCTTTGTGCCGCCGGGCGTACCCCCCCGACTGCTAGGATTTCATCGCGGAACCGTGCTCCGGTAGCCGGGTCCAGCGTGTCACGGCTGCCATCAGCAGTGGTTGTAGCATTTTCCTCAAACGCTGCATAGGCATCGGCCGAGAGAACCTCTGCCCACTTGTAGCTGTAATAACCCGCCCCGTAGCCCCCCGCAAATAAGTGTGAAAAGGCATGGGGGAAGCGATGCCAAGCTGGGGGAATAATTACCGCTACCTCGTTGCGAACTTGATCTAAGGTTTGTAGGACCTCTTGGATGGTTAGCCCACGGGATTGATGGTGAATCAGCATATCGAACAAGGCAAATTCAATTTGACGCACCATTTGCATACCGCTTTGGAAGTTTTTGGCGGCGACAAGTTTTTGATAGAGGGCTAAGGGTAGCGGCTCTTGCGTATCCACGTGTGCGGAAAGCGTTTTAAGCACGGGGTATTCCCAGCAGAAATTCTCCATGAACTGAGAGGGAAGCTCAATGGCATCCCATTCCACTGCAGCAAAGGCGGAAACGTCGGGCTCATCGACGGTGGATAATAGGTTGTGTAGCGCATGACCGCTTTCGTGGAAAAGCGTGATCACATCATCGTGTGTTAATAAAGCCGGCTTGTTGTCTTGAGGGGCACTAAAATTGCATATCAAATAGGTAACAGGCAAATAAAGACCATCTGGGTGATAACGGCGAGAACGCTCACTATTAACCCATGCTCCCCCCTGTTTACCAGAGCGTGCATATAAGTCGATATACAAATAGCCGATTGCTTGCTGATGTTGATTATGTACTTCGTACGCTTTTACATCGGGATGCCAAACCGATAAAGTAGCGGGCTTGAACTCTACACCAAAGAGCCGCTGAGCGACATCAAATAAGCCGTTGAGGACTTGGGGCTCGGTAAAGTATTGTTTGACCTCGTCCTCGGAATAATTATATTGTGACTGACGCAGTTTTTCTGAAACATAGGCCGCATCCCAAGGTTGAAAATCCGCGATCCCCAGTTGTTGTGCGTGCGCTTTAAGCTGCTCTAGATCACGTTGTGCAAAAGGAAGGGCGCGTCGAGCTAAATCGTTGAGAAAGTCAATAACTTGGTGAGCATTATCTGCCATGCGTGTTTCTAGGCGTAGATCAGCAAAACTGTCATAGCCGAGTAACTTGGCTTTTTCCGCACGTAATCGTAGCAGTTGCTCAATCACGTCAGAGTTATCTAAATCGGTGTTTTCTGCTTGATCGGAAGCGATGGTGGCATAGGCCTTGTAGAGGGTTTGCCGTAGCTCGCGGTTGTCTGCATATTGCATGACGGGTAGGTAGCTTGGCATTTTTAGAGTGATTTTCCAGCCCGGTTTGCCATCGGCTGCAGCGGCTTGTGCAAAGGCGGCTTGGGCGTCAGCTGGGATCCCAGCTAGCTGGGAGGCATCTGTAATATAAAGGGCCCATTGATCCATGCTGTCAAGCACATTTTCAGAAAAACGCTGTGAGGCCAGCGCCTGTTGCTCCGTGATTTCGCCATAGCGTTGCCGCGCTTGGCCTTGGAGCTCAACCCCGCCTAAACGGAAATCGCGTAAAGCAAGCTCAATGGTGCGCTTTTGCTCTGCATTGTAATGGGCATAATCAGGGCTTTGCGATAGTGCAAGGTATTGCTGATACAAGCCTTGGTGCTGCCCCATCCATGTAGAGAACTCGGTGATGTGCGGCAAACATTGGTTTTTGGCATCGCGCAAAGCGGGGCTATTGATGACCGAATCCAAGTGTCCTACAACCGTCCAAGCACGCCACAATTGTTCTGTGGCGAGATGTAAGGCAGGAACAGTGCTCTCCCATGTCGGTGTTGACTGTTGTGCGATCTGCTCTACTGCTTGACGTGCTTGTTGCAGTAGTTGAGTGATCGCCGGCTCAACATGATCAGCTTGAATCGCTGCATAATCAATGAGTTCAGTAATGGGTGCAAGCAAAGGATTGGTCATCATGATGGTAGTAAAAATTAAATAAGACGTTCGGCTGCTTCAACGGTGTTGACGAGCAGCATGGCAATGGTCATGGGGCCAACACCACCAGGCACAGGGGTAACAGCACTGGCGACTTGAGCGACAGAGTCATAATCCACATCGCCCACTAGCTTGCCGGATTCGAGACGGTTAATGCCTACGTCAATAACAACAGCGCCAGGTTTAACCATGTCCCCGGTGATCATTTGGGGGCGGCCTACAGCGACCACCAGTACATCAGCACGGCGGGTGTGAGCAGCAAGATCTTTGGTTTTGCTGTTACAGATGGTGACCGTTGCTCCTTCGGCTTGTAGCATCAATGCCATGGGCTTACCCACGATATTGCTTGCACCGATTACCACGGCTTCGGCACCACGCAGATTCACCTGTTCGTCCTCGAGCATTTTCATGACCCCGTAAGGGGTACAAGGGCGGAAAAGTGGTTTGCCAGTTAATAAGAGTCCAGCATTGCTAATATGAAAACCGTCCACGTCCTTTGTGGCGGCAATGGCCTCGATCACAGCGTGTTCATCGAGGGAATCTGGGAGAGGTAACTGCACCAAAATACCATGCACAGTGGGGTCTTGATTGAGCTGGTCAATAAGCGCTAGCAGTTCGGCCTGAGAGGTCGTGGCAGGAAGGCGGATCACATCGGATTTCATGCCTGCTTTTTCACAAGCTAGGGCCTTATTGCGCACATAGACTTGTGAGGCAGGATCTTCGCCGACGAGCACAACGGTTAGGCCCGGGGTGATCCCTTGGGTTTTTAGTTTTTCAACACGTTGTGCGACTTCGGCACGTACACGCTGTGCTAATGCTTTGCCATCGATAGGGCGCGCACTGCTAGAACTCATTTTAGTTTTCTCCGGTTTTTGCTAAAGCAATTTTCATTAAATCGGCCACCGTGGTGACTTCCAGTTTTTCCATAATATTGGCGCGGTGCGCCTCTACGGTTTTAATACTGATATTAAGATCGCCTGCGATTTGTTTATTCAGGCGGCCAGCAACAATACGCTCAAGGACTTGTTGCTCACGTGCGGTTAAACGGGATAAGACCTGCTCGTGATTACGCTGCTGAGCGGCTTGATCGGCAAGCTCAATGGCTTGGTCAATCATGCGCGCCACAATAGCCCGTAGATCAGCCTCGTTAAAAGGCTTTTCTAAGAAATCCACAGCCCCTTTTTTCATGGTGCTGACTGCCATTGGGACATCACCGTGTCCGGTGATAAAGACCATGGGTAAAGGCGCTTTGCGGGCGATGAGCGCTTCTTGAAGCTCTAAACCACTCATGCCGGGCATACGCACATCGACAATGAGTACGCCAACTTGCTCGGCATCGTAGTGCTGTAAAAACTCTTCGGCCGCCGCAAAACATTTGACGCGATAACCATTGGCTTCAAGTAGCCAACGGAGCGAGTCACGCACGGCTTCGTCATCATCTACGATAAATACAGTGCAAGACATTTGGGTACTACTCATGCTTGAATCTCCTCGGAATGCGTGGTTGTGTTTTGTGAGGGGTGGGCACAGGGCAGAGTAAAACGGAAAATCGTACCGCCATCTGGATTATCTGTGGCCCAGAGACGCCCATGATGGGATTCGATAATAGTACGACAGATATTTAAGCCCATGCCTAAACCTTCGTTTTTTGTGCTGTAAAAAGGCTCAAATAAACGCTCAGGGTCTTTTAGACCATAGCCTCTATCGACGACAGCGATTTCAAGTAAGTTACCTTCGAGTGGGGTAACGTAGACGTGCAAAATAGGATAATCACTATTTTCCATCGCCTCGACCCCATTTTTGAGCAGGTTTAATAACACCTGTTCAATTAAAATGGGATCAGCTAATACATCCGGAATGGGGGTAGGTAAGCTGACTTCAATTTTAATTTGCCGTTTGCGGGCATCAATATCAGCAAAAGCCACCGCATTATCAAGAATTTGAGCTAATGGAACCTGTTGGCGACGAGGTTCACTGCGTTTTACAAATTCGCGAATGCGACTAATGATTTTACCTGCGCGCTCTGCCTGGGCAGCTGCTTTTTCGAGCGCGTCAATTAATGTTTCCGGATTGTATCGCCCTGATTTTACCATAGCCACTGCCCCCATGCTGTAATTGCTAATCGCCGTTAGGGGCTGGTTTAACTCATGAGCCAGAGAGGATGCCATTTCTCCCATGGTAGTAAGACGACTGGTGAGCTGGACTTTTTCTTGTTGAATGCGAGACGCTTCTTCGTGTTGGCGCCGCTCAGTAATATCGCGAGCCACTTGTAGCCGTACCCGTCGGCCGTCCGTCCAAGCTAGCATTCGGTGGTGGACCTCAAACCAACGCTGAGCGGATAAGGAAAAAGTTTCGACGGTTTCATCGGTAAAGCGTCCTAATCGCCCCCCCATAAGCTCAGCATGCCCATTGGGTTGAGCGCCGAAAATACGACGGTAAGTACGGTTAGCAAAAAGCAGCTCTAGGCCTTCGGGTGTATCTGCTACAACAGAAATCGCATCATCCAAGCCCTCTAGGACGGTCATAAAGCGCTCATGTGCGGCGGTGAGAGCTTCGCGAATCCGTTTAGGCTCAGTAATATCGGTCATGGAGGTCATCCAGCCGATTTGCTCGCCATTTGGATCGCGTAAAGGTGACACGTACATGCGGGCAGTAAAGCGTGAGCCGTCACGCCGTTGCGCTTCGACCTCTAGGCCACTACTTGGTGTGCGACCCGACATGAGTAGGTCGAGAATTTCCTGATGTTGTTGATGACGCCCAGGTAACCAATAAGGGAAAGGGGCTGTGCGTCCGATTAAATCGGCCTCATTCCAGCCAATCATGCGGCAGAAAGCTGGGTTGACGTAAGCTATACGCCCATACATGTCAAAAACGCGCATCCCCGTTGACATGGAGTTTTCCATGGCGCGTCTAAAGCCTGTTTCTGCGATGAGTGCGGCCTCGGCATGGGAGCGAAAACGCGTGTAGCGCCATAAAGCTAATAGGCTGAAAATAATCACCAGCGACAGGGCAACCACCACCAAAAGCAGGCGTTGTTGTCGGATTTCTTGGTCGATGGTGATGAACATGACACTGTCATGTTGCAGCCGTTGCAACCAAAAAAACGCCCCCATCACGCATAAATACAAGACTAATACGATAACCGGTGTAAGCCAATAAAAGCCGCGCCGGTTGTGGCGTGCTTGCTCGTAGAAAGTAGAGGGGATGAGAGACTTTTTAGAGTGATTAGCCATAGCAGTAATAAAAAAGACCAAGCAATATTGTAAGCGTGAATGCTATGGTATTGCTATGGGTTGCTTTTCGCAATATGAAATCTATTACCATAAAATGAAATTTTGCTTGAGCCATTTGCTTTTCTTTCCTAGAATAGGTCAAGCATAAGAACAAATCGTTTTTTATGTTTGCGGTTCGTGCCATCTGACAGTGTTTGAGACGCGAATAATAATGCCAGAACTTTGTCAGAGCGGACTTCATATTCATTCACCGGAGACACGCCCTATGTCCTCTCTTGATCAAGTATATAATTCGGCTCACGTAGATAATGATGAAGCCTTAGAAACCCAAGAATGGCTAGAGGCTCTAGAAGCCGTATTGGACCGCGAAGGTCCGGCTCGAGCCCACTATTTAATTGAGCGCTTGACTGACGTAGCGCGTCGTTCTGGGTCACGTATTCCTTTCTCTCCTTATACGGCTTACGTTAATACGATTCCTGTAGGTTTAGAACCCAAATATCCAGGGGATCCTGTCCTAGAGGAGCGTATCCGTTCCTACATTCGCTGGAATGCGATGGCAATGGTAGTTAAAGCCAACCAAGAAACGCCTCCAGATGGTGGTGGTTTAGGTGGTCATATTGCCTCTTTTGCTTCGTTGGCGACCATGATCGAGTGTGGTCAAAACCATTTCTGGAAAGCCGATAGCGATGGTCGAGGCGGGGATCTGGTTTACTTTCAGGGCCATACCTCTCCTGGCATGTATGCGCGAGCTTACCTAGAGGGTCGGTTGACCGAGGAGCAGCTCGATAATTTCCGTCAAGAGGTCGATGGCAAAGGGCTTTCTTCTTATCCCCACCCCAAGCTTATGCCTGATTTTTGGCAGTTCCCAACTGTATCAATGGGTTTAGGGCCACTGATGGGTATTTATCAAGCCCGATTTTTAAAATACCTACACGCTCGTGGGATTGCTGACACCTCTGGCCGCAAAGTATGGGTGTTTTTGGGCGATGGCGAAATGGATGAGCCAGAATCTTTAGGTGCGATTGGCTTAGCGGCAAGAGAAAAACTGGATAACCTGATTTTTGTGGTTAACTGTAACCTGCAGCGCTTGGACGGCCCCGTACGTGGTAACGGCAAAATCATCCAAGAACTAGAGGGTGTATTCCGTGGGGGTGGTTGGAACGTCATCAAGCTGATCTGGGGCGGGTACTGGGATCCTTTATTAGCGCGTGACAAAGAGGGCATTTTACGTCAGGTGATGGAAGACACCATCGATGGCGAATATCAGGCCTATAAAGCCAATGATGGCGCTTATGTGCGCGAACATTTCTTTGGTAAGCATCCCAAGCTGCTTGAGATGGTCAGTCGCATGAGTGACGAGGATATTTGGCGATTAAATCGTGGCGGTCATGATCCATATAAGGTGTATGCCGCGTTTGATTCTGCCGTTAAACACGAAGGCCAGCCTACGGTAATTCTTGCTAAAACCATTAAAGGTTATGGGATGGGGCATGTGGGGCAAGCGAAAAACCCCACGCATCAACAAAAAAGCTTGGATGTTGAGTCCTTACGTGAGTTCCGTGATCGCTTTAATATCCCAATCCCTGATGAGCGCCTCGAAGAGGTTCCTTACTTTAAACCCGCCGAAGACTCGCCTGAAATGCGGTATTTGCATGAACACCGTCAGGCCTTAGGGGGATACTTACCAAAACGTCGTGTAAAAGCCGATGAGCATTTGCCTGCGCCTAGCCTAGATACTTTTAAAGCAGTGCTTGAGCCAACGGCCGAAGGGCGTGAGATTTCCACTACACAAGCTTTTGTGCGCGTATTAAATCAGTTGTTACGTGATAAACAGTTGGGACCACGCGTTGTGCCCATTTTAGCGGATGAGTCGCGTACTTTTGGGATGGAAGGTTTATTCCGCCAGATTGGAATTTATGCTCCTGAAGGGCAAAAATACACCCCGGTGGATAAAGACCAGGTGATGTACTACCGCGAAGCGGAAAACGGTCAGCTTCTGCAAGAAGGGATTAATGAGCTTGGTGCGTTTAGCTCTTGGATTGCGGCGGCTACTTCCTATTCCAGCAATAACCGCATCATGATCCCGTTCTTTATTTACTATTCCATGTTTGGTTTCCAGCGTTTTGGTGACTTGGCATGGGCGGCCGGTGATATGCAGGCACGTGGTTTTGTGCTTGGAGGGACGGCCGGTCGCACCACATTGAACGGAGAAGGTTTACAGCACGAAGACGGACATAGCCATATTCAGTCTTCTGTTATTCCCAATTGCGTGTCTTATGATCCTACTTTTGCTCATGAGGTAGCCGTTATCATCCGTGATGGTTTATACCGCATGGTGGAAAAACAAGAGGATGTGTATTACTACATCACCTTGATGAATGAGAACTATGCCCAGCCAGGTTTAAAAGCGGGTGATGAAGAAGGCATTTTGCGCGGCATGTATAAGTTCAAGTCTGTGGACGGCGAACACCGCGTACAGCTGCTGGGGTCGGGCACGATTTTGCGTGAGGTTATTGCTGCGCAAGACTTGCTTGAAAAAGACTGGGGGATTGGCTCGGATGTGTGGAGTGTTACTAGCTTTACAGAGCTGCGCCGCGATGGCTTGGATTGCGAGCGTTATGCGCTACTACACCCGCGTGATACCCAACCGCCTAAGCCCTATGTAACTGCTCAGCTTGAGCAAACCGAAGGGCCTATTGTGGCATCTACCGACTATATCAAAGCTTTTGCCGATCAGATTCGTGCGTTTATTCCGCAAAACCGAGCGTATCGTGTATTGGGAACCGATGGTTATGGTCGCTCGGATTTCCGTGCCAAGCTACGTTCTCACTTTGAGGTCGATCGCTACTTTGTGGTGTTGAGTGCTTTACGCGCCTTAGCAGACGAAGGCAAAATCAGTATGGATAAAGTGGTTGAGGCCATTGATAAATACGGGATTAACCCAAATAAACCCAATCCTCATCACGTTTAAAGAGGGGAGCAAGTCATGAGTGAAATTATTGAAGTCGTTGTCCCTGATATTGGCAGTGATGAAGATGTGGACGTGATCGAGATCCTTGTCAACGAAGGGGATACGGTAGCCCAAGAGGACAGCTTGATTACTGTGGAATCGGACAAGGCCTCGATGGAAATCCCTTCTAGCCATGCTGGGGTGGTGAAATCCATCAAAGTCAAGTTGGGTGATAAAGTTCGTCAGGGCTCGTTGATTTTAGAATTAGAAAGTGCTGATGCTTCGGCAACAGCGCAGACATCAAGTGCAGCTGTTGCTGAGCAGCCAGTAGAGTCCGCTTCAGCGGCGCCAGTGACCGCTGCTGCAGAGAGCACAGAAACAAAAACCGTCGTGGTACGTGTTCCTGATATTGGGGATGCGCATGATGTGGATGTGATCGAGGTTTTGGTTAGCGAGGGCGATACGATTGAGCGGGATCAAAGCTTAATTACTCTCGAAACAGAAAAAGCATCGATGGAGGTGCCTTCGAGTCATGCTGGCGTGATTCAAAAAATCCTTGTTAAGGTAGGTGACAAGGTGTCTGAAGGCTCAGATATCTTAGAGCTAACCATGAGCGGTACGGATACGGTTAAAGAGCAAAAGGCCGCCCCCGCTCCCGCCCCTGCGCCTGCCACATCTACTACACCAAAAGTGGAGTCAAAGCCTTCTGCTATTGTGGGGCAAAGCAGTGGGGGGGCGATGGTCTCTAGCCCACCTAAGCGCGAGTCACCAACCTCTTCTTTTGCTGATGCCAATGTGCCTTTACGAAATCTGCCACATGCTTCACCGTCGGTACGTAAGTTTGCTCGTGAGCTAGGGGTAGACTTAAATCTCGTTCAGGGAACAGGCAGCAAAGGTCGTATTAAACCCGAGGATGTGCGTAATTTTGTTAAGCAGGCATTAGCAGGTGGGGCCGTAGGTGGCGCCGCACCTGCCGCCGGGGTTGCAACGGTATCGGGTGATTTCCAAGTCTTGCCCTGGCCGAAGGTGGATTTTGCACGCTTTGGTGAAACCGAAATCCAGCCACTATCACGCATTAAAAAGATTTCTGGTGCGAACTTGCATCGTAACTGGGTGATGATTCCGCATGTTACGAATAATGATGTGGCCGATATCACAGAGCTAGAAGCCTTCCGTAAGCAAATTAACGAGGAGGGTAAAAAATCAGGTCAGGCTGTGCGCGTGACGATGCTAGCTTTTTTAATCAAAGCAAGTGTGGCGGCTTTAAAACAGTTCCCTGAGTTTAATGCCTCGCTAGATGGGGATAATCTGGTCCTTAAAAAATACTACAATATTGGCTTTGCTGCGGACACACCAAATGGATTGGTTGTACCGGTGATTAAAGATGCCGATAAAAAAGGTATTTTGGATATTGCCCAAGAAACCGCAGAGCTCGCTGCTTTGGCGCGAGATGGCAAACTGAGTGCGGCTCAAATGCAAGGCGGGTGCTTTACCATTTCCTCTTTAGGTGGTATTGGTGGTACAGACTTTACTCCTATTATTAATGCTCCCGAGGTAGCTATTTTAGGGGTATCACGTTCTACGATGCAGCCGGTTTGGAATGGTAAAGACTTTGAGCCTCGGCTGATGTTGCCGTTGTCGTTATCGTATGATCATCGGGTCATTGATGGGGCGGCAGGGGCGCGATTTAATGCGTACTTAGGTCAGTTATTGGCTGATTTCCGTCGCATTGTCCTTTAAGGAGCGCATTGATGAGTACACAAGATATTGTCGTGCCAAACATCGGTGACTTTGAAAGCGTTGATGTGATCGAGGTCCTGGTGCAGCCGGGCGATCAAATTGAGCTTGAGCAAAGTTTGATTACGGTGGAGTCCGATAAAGCCTCGATGGAAATCCCCGCCAGTCATGCGGGGGTGGTAAAAGAGGTATTGGTTCAAGTAGGAGATCAAGTCTCTGAGGGCTCTGCTATTGTGCGCATTGAGACGGCGTCACCTGCTGCTGCAGCATCTAAGCCAGTCGCTGCAGCGCCCGTGTCGACTGAATCGGAGCAGCAGTTTGATGTGGTGGTCTTGGGATCAGGGCCCGGTGGGTATTCGGCGGCTTTTCGTGCCGCAGACTTAGGGCTAAAGGTAGCTCTGGTTGAACGCTATTTGACCCTAGGCGGCGTGTGTTTAAACGTAGGCTGCATTCCTTCTAAAGCCCTATTACATACCATAGGTGTGTATGAAGCCGCCCAAACGTTGTCTGAGCAGGGCATTCAGTTTGGCGAAGCGAGTATTGATCTAGAGCGCCTGCGCGGCTACAAAGACGGTGTGATTGCAAAACTAACCAAAGGCTTGGCCGGCATGGCTAAAGCGCGCAAGGTGGAAGTCATCACTGGAACGGGGCGCTTTATTGGACCACATCAGCTTCAAGTGGAAAATGTAGCAGGAACACTGACACTTGGGTTTAAATCTGCCATTATTGCGGCAGGCAGCGAGTCTGTGAAACTGCCTTTTCTTCCAGACGACCCTCGCGTTGTCGACTCTACAGGGGCTTTGCAGCTGCAATCCATTCCAGAAAAAATGCTTATTATCGGGGGCGGTATTATTGGCCTCGAAATGGGTACGGTTTATTCGGGGCTGGGTGCACGTTTAGACGTTGTGGAAATGCAGTCTGGTCTGATGCAAGGCGCCGATCGGGATTTAGTTCGTGTATGGCAAAATCAAAACAAACATCGTTTTGATCAGATTATGCTCAATACTAAAACTATCTCTGCTGAGGCCAAGGATGATGGCATTTGGGTGCGTTTTGAGGGCGAAGGCGCTCCGGATGAACCCCAGCGCTATGACCTTGTGTTGCAGGCGGTAGGACGGAGCCCCAATGGCAAGAAAATCGGCGCTGAAAATGCCGGTGTACGTGTGGATGAGCGCGGTTTTATTGCTGTTGATAATCAAATGCGTACCAATGTACCGCATATTTATGCCATTGGTGATATTGTGGGGCAACCTATGCTAGCGCATAAAGCCGTCCACGAGGGTCATGTGGCGGCAGAGGTAATCGCAGGGCAAAAATCATTCTTTGATGCACGTGTGATTCCTTCCGTTGCCTACACCGATCCAGAGGTAGCTTGGGTGGGGCTTACCGAAGAGCAAGCCAAAGCGCAGGGTATAGCAATCGAAAAAGGATTGTTTCCTTGGCAGGCTTCAGGACGGGCCATTGCGAACAATCGTGATGAGGGCTTTACTAAGCTTTTATTCGATGCAGAAACCAAGCGTATTCTCGGTGGAGGTATCGTAGGGGTGGGTGCTGGTGATTTGATTAGCGAGATCGTCTTAGCGATTGAGATGGGTGCTGATCAAGTGGATATTGCCAAAACTATCCATCCTCATCCCACTTTAGGGGAGTCAGTTGGCATGGCAGCGGCCGCCTCGTTAGGTGCTTGTACGGATATTCCTCCTGCGCGCCGTAAATAACGCATTTATAGGTTATTTTTTGAGCGGTAGGTGCTATGATGGGCGCCTACCGCTTTTACTTTTTGATGACAGTTATGAACACCACAACCTTAGATCAATATAGTCCGTTATCCCAATGGTTAGCTCATCTGGAACGCTTACACCCACAGGTCATTGATATGGGGCTAGAGCGAGTCGGCAAGGTAGCACAGAGCTTAGGTGTTGCGCAGAGTAAGGCATTAAAAATTGTGGTGGGTGGGACCAATGGCAAAGGCTCAACATGTGCGATGCTAGAGGCAATTTTATTAGCGGCTGGGTATCGAGTGGGGACGTACACATCACCACACTTAGTGCATTATAACGAGCGTATACGTATTAATGGTGCTCCTGTTGAAGACGCAGTGATTACCACCCAATTTGCGCGCATAGAGCAAGCACGAGGTGCTATTTCCCTGAGCTACTTTGAGTTTTCTACGCTTGCCGCATTAACTGCTTTTATGGACGCAAACGTCGATGTGATGTTGCTAGAGGTCGGCCTAGGTGGGCGTTTAGATGCCGTCAATGTGGTAGATGCGGATTGCAGCATTATTACAAGTGTGGATATTGATCATGTGGAGTATTTGGGCGATGACCGAGAGCAAATTGGTTGGGAAAAAGCTCATATATTTCGTGCTGATAAACCAGCCATTTGTGCTGATCCGATGCCACCGGCATCGATTGCTCGCTATGCTCGCCAAGTAGGGGCTGATTTATGGCAGTTTGGCGTGGATTTTAACTATTCAGGCGATGCGCAGCAGTGGGCATTTGCCGGGCGTGAGCAACGTCGTCCCGCTTTGGCGTATCCTGCATTGCGTGGGGTCAACCAGCTTTTGAATGCTTCGGCTGTTTTAGCAGCATTAGAGGCATTGCGTATGCAATTAGTGATACCGGCAAGCGCAGTACGCGAGGGGCTGTTGCGTGCGGCTGTGCCTGGACGTATGCAGATTTTACCGGGGCAGCCTACCGTGATATTGGATGTTGCACATAATCCGCATGCAGCAGGGGCTTTGGCACAAAACTTACAGCAGATGCCTTATCAACCGCATGCAAAAACAATTGCTGTGGTGGGGATGCTCAAAGATAAAGATGCCAAGGCCGTGATTCAGCGTTTAGCACCCTGGGTCGATATTTGGTTGTGTGCTAGTTTAAGCGGGCCTCGAGCCTTGATGGCAGAGGAATTGTCAGAATTGGTTAACCAAGTCGTGCAAGCGCCGGATATAGACGATAATACAGGGTCTACAGCCCTAAGTCCTGGTGTGCGTAGCTCGCAGCCTAGGGTGGATAAGAGCACAGTACAAATCCAAAGTTGTACTGATATGGTGCAAGCGTTTGTAAAAGCACAAGAGATCGCACAGCTAAATGATAGAATTTTAGTGTTTGGCTCATTTTTTGCGGTGGGGCCAGTGCTAACGCACTTAGGGCGACTGTAATTTATTCAAAAGAGGCTAAAATAGCATTTCATGATTTATTTTGCCCACTGACTTGTTATAGGTTTTAAAATTTAAATGGGACTGTTTTCACGTAAAGAGGCAGCAGTAAAAACAGCACGAAGCTCAAGTGATGATCAGCTCATTGAGCTGCGTAATCGGGCGCGTCGGCGTTTGATTGGTGCTGTAGTGCTGGTGTTAGCAGCAATTGTGCTTATTCCTATTCTTATTAGTGATAAAAGCACACAAGAGCCAGAGCAGGTGGTAAGTGTAATTCCATCAATTATTCCACCTTCAGAAGAAAAATATCGTCTTGCTGAAAGTTTAGAGCAGCCTGTGTTCGAGCAGGAAATAGATAACACCGAAGACCCTGGGCTAATCGAAACGCCCGTTACGGTGCCTGAGCCAGAGCCTACCGTTTTGCCCCCTAGTGTGGAGCCTGTAGCTCAAGCAAAACCCGAGCCTAAGCCAGAACCAAAACCTGAACCAAAACCGAAACCCGAACCTAAACCAGAGCCAAAGCCCAAACCAGCTCCTGTGCGTACGGATGACGGGGCGGTAGCCTTAGCATTGCTCGAGGGCAGAACCCCACCCAAAACCACATCAGCACCTACAATGCAGCAGGGGGCTGTCGTGGTGCAAATCGGTGCTTACTCTTCACAAAGTGATGCGAATGCACGACGCGCTAAACTTGTGGCGGCAGGGGTGAGCAATGCTTATGTAGAAACCGCAACAGTTTCAGGTAAACCTGCTTATCGCTTGCGCGTGGGGCCCTTTCCGAGCCGCCAAGCCGCTCAAGCCGCTCAAGCTCGCTTACGTTCCTTGGGTTACGAAAATAGCTTTATTTCATCTAAGTAGTGAATAGCTTTGATTATGTACTGCTCGCCGTACTTGGCCTAACCAGCGTGTTAGGCTTTGCTCGCGGTTTAATGAAAGAGCTGATGTCACTGGTGGCTTATGTGGCAGCATTTATGGCAGCGATTTGGTGGGGGCCACAAACCAGCGGTTGGTTAGAAAATTTAATTGCTACGCCCTTATTGCGCACAGCGGTGGGTTATATTGCCACGTTTTTTGTCGCCTTGCTTGGCGTAGGCCTGCTAAATATGGCATTAAATGCGCTGATTGAGCATACCGGTTTAGGCTCAGCGGATCATAGTCTTGGCGCTCTATTTGGTTTAGCCAAAGGTAGTGTGATAGTTTTAGGTGTGATTTTAGTAGCAGGCTACACGCAACTACCTGTTGAGCCGTGGTGGCAACAATCCACCTTAGCAAATACTGCCATCAATGTAATAATAGGTATAAAATCCTATTTGCCGCCCGATGTGGCTGCGTGGTTACCTTATTAACATTATGGATAGAACATTATGTCAGGAGTCGTAGGGGTCGTCGGCCGTGGGCCAGTAAATCAATTGATTTACGATAGTTTATTGCTGCTACAGCACCGAGGCCAAGATGCTGCAGGAATAACCACCTACAACAATTACTTTTTTCACACTCATCGCGGACCAGGTTTGGTCCGTGATGTATTTCGTACACGCAATATGCGCAGCTTAGTGGGCAATTCGGGCGTGGGTCATGTCCGCTATCCGACCACAGATAGTGCTGAAAATGCTGACGAGGTGCAGCCTTTTTATGTTAATGCCCCTTTTGGTATTAGCTTTGTGCATAATGGCAACTTGAGCAACTGGCGTCAGCTACGCCAGGAGCTTTTTAGCATTGATCGTCGTCATATTAATACGAACTCTGACTCAGAGGTATTGCTCAATGTTTTTGCGCACGAGCTACAACGAGCAGCGAATGGTGGGGATTTAACGCCGGATATTATTTTTGATGCAGTAACTGCTGTACATCGCCGTGCCAAAGGGGCCTATGCGGTGATTGCTCAAATCGCTCATTACGGTTTAGTGGCATTTCGGGATCCAAATGGGATTCGACCACTTTGCATTGGCAGCCAGCTTACACCCGAGGGCAAAGAGTGGATGATCGCGTCAGAGTCAGTGGCGGTGACGGGCTGTGGTTTCCACTTAGAGCGGGATGTGTTACCGGGCGAAGCCATTTTTATTGATTTAAAAGGTAATGTACAGCGTCACCAGTGCGCAGAAAGCACTCAGTTATCCCCCTGTGTATTTGAGTACGTTTATTTTGCTCGGCCAGATTCTACCTTGGATGGGGTCTCGGTGTATGATGCACGCTTGAAAATGGGCGAGTATTTGGGGAACAAGGTAGCAAAGCAGTTACGTTTAGCGGATATTGATGTGGTGATGCCTATTCCTGATTCGGCACGTCCGTCTGCCATGCAGTTGGCTGCACAGTTAAATCTTAACTATCGCGAAGGCTTTATTAAAAATCGTTATATTGGGCGCACCTTTATTATGCCGGGGCAAGCGGTACGTAAAAAATCGGTTAGGCAGAAATTGAGTGCTATTCCTATGGAATTTAAAGGCAAGAATGTATTGCTTGTGGACGATTCCATTGTAAGAGGAACAACGAGCCGCGAGATTGTTGAGATGGCTCGCTCAGCCGGAGCCAATAAAGTCTTTTTTGCATCCGCAGCGCCACCCGTTCGTTACCCGAATGTGTATGGTATTGATATGCCTACACGGCGTGAGCTCATTGCGTATGGCAAAACGGTAGAGGACGTTGCTTTGGAAATTGGGGTAGATGGCTTAGTCTATCAAGACCTAGATGATTTAGAGCAAGCCTTACGCGATTTAAATCCGGATTTTGATCGCTTTGAATCTTCTTGTTTTGATGCGGACTATGTTACGGGTGATATTACCGCCGAGGATTTAGACCAACTAGAACAAGAGCGTGGTGAGTCATAGCATTTGTTGATAACAATAAGAAAACGCCCCTCAAGACGACTCAGGTCAGTCTTGGGGGGCTTTTTGATTTAGGTGGAATGAAAACTAAATAACGGCTTTACGAAAGAGCACAAAGGTATTTGTAATGCCAACCAGAGCAAAAAACAACAAAGCCCAGAGAGCATAATCCAGCCCTAACACAGCCGTTGTGGCATCCATACAAGAAGCATAAATCCCAAATAACCAGGGAATGCTTGACTCTAAGCCCGTGTTGATCATGAATTGATCTGCAAAACTCATATCGCAGGAAAACAGTTTAGCGGCCACAGAGTGCTGATACCATGCAGCCATTACGCCACCGTAGGCCGTAATAATAATAAAAATCCGAGCCAATAAGCCTAGCCAAAGTTGGCGCCAGGCCATAGCAATATATCCGATGAGACTCAATAAAAACAAAACAACTAATAAGAGACGTTGAAAAACGCACCAGGCACAAGGGCGTAAGCCAAACCCATGTTGAGAGATTAGTGCAACCCCCAGGGCGAGTAAACTGAGGACGGCGGTATAAAGAAAAAAGCGTTGTTGCATAAAAAAAACCTTGGTTTATTGAGCAGTAGCGCTGCGATGAGCAGCTTCGACTAACAGATCTAACACGATTTCGTGAAAACCATCCCAGACAATTTGCACGCCTAAACAAAGCAGAATAAAAGCTGATAGTCGCATGACGACGGCGGTACCATTTTGGCCTAAACGGTGTAAGAACTGAGAGGCAAAGCGTAAACATAAATACACCACAAAAGCCGCTGCTGCTACAGCGGGGATGGCACCGGCTAGTTTTGTGGCACCAACAACAGCGCTACTGTGGTGTAAGGTGGCGCCCACAGTAAGAGCAGCGGATAGTGACCCTGGGCCACAGAGCATGGGAAAAGTCAGAGGGTAAAAGGCTTTGGCCCGCACATGTTCCCATGAGTAGGACTCAGCCATATCCTGCGCTTGCTCTGCATCAAAATCCGAAGCACTCACCAAACGCCATGCTGTGGCAATAACGAGTAAGCCGCCACCAATACGAATGATCGGCAAAGATATGCCAAAAAAGTTCAGCACCACATTGCCAGCAATCATGGCTACCGTCAGCATAATAAAGATGTTGATTGCGACTTTTTTAGAGAGGCGAGTGCGTGCTGATGTGCTAGCGCCCTCGGTAAGTGTTAAAAAAATAGGAGCTGCCGCCGGTGGATTCAGCATAGGCAGTAGAGTCGCTATGGTAAATAAGAAACTGCGACTAAAATCAAAAAATAAGGAGGTTTCCATGGAGCATGGCTTAAAGGACCGAACGCAAGGCGCGCTCGAACTGCTTAAAAAAAACGGTGTGGTGAAGTTCATCGCTGTGCACAATGAACGTGTCTTCCACGCGCTCACCTAAAGTCATAATTTTAGCGGATTTTACGTTAATGCGTTGTGCAGTAAAGGCCTGGGCGATGCTATAGAGCAACCCTTTGCGATCTGCGCAAACAATAGAGATTTTCCACGTGTGTGGTTGGCTCATTGGTTGGATGTCCACAATAGGGGCAATAGGAAAAACCCGTGCACGTCTTGATTGTGTTTGGGGTAGATAGCGGGGAGCGGTGTCAAATGGGGTTTGTGGATGCTGTAAAAAAGTACACAACTGGTGTTGAAGTGTCTTGGCAAAGTTCGTAGAGTAACGCTGATGTCGAGGTAAAAGCAGTACAAAACTATCTAAAGCCCAGCCGTGGTTGGTGGTGTAGATGCGGGCGTCTTGGGTGTTAAGGTGGTGTTGGTCAAAAAAAGCACAAATATGCATGAACAAGTCTTCGCGGTCGGGCGTATAAATCATGATCTGTATGGTTTCGCCCTTGCCGACGGGACGTGTTTCGACTACAGGGTGGGGGTGGAGCAACGCTTTGTGTAATGCTAGC
>NZ_JASLIX010000016.1:0-4863 GCF_030152715.1 Paenalcaligenes sp. | reverse complement strand
GGGGCTTAATGCGCCCACCTGGTTAGCCGCCTCGGTCATATCACGTACATTCGCCAAGGGGTTGGCTTGCAAATGACCACTTTTTACCAATTGACGTAGCTTACGCTGTAATGGCTCGGCTTTTAATGTGGCCTGTAGCGCGAGCTCAATGGCACCCACGGGTTCATTTTCTGTGCGTGGAATATAGCAGCTGCTGGTCAAACGATCTCGTGCAGCACTGGGATCTAAGAGCAACTGCGCGACTTGCAGCCCTAAACGATCGGATGGCTGGCGGAAAGGCTTACCCCATAAGAAAATCCAACGTTTAACAAGCGCAGCCACAAAGCGATTAGGGAAGTTTTCTAACACGCCCTCAAGCGCTGTTTGTGCTTTAAATAACGCATCCTGTACAGCCCAGTGAACAAGAGGCAAGTCTTCTTTTTGACGACCTTCGTCTTCGTAGCGTTTTAAAACGGCGCTGGCTAAATACATTTGTGACAGCACATCACCCAAACGAGCCGAAATGCTTTCTCTGCGCTTCAAGCTGCCACCCAACACAAACATAGACACATCGGCCAACATGGCAAACGCACTGGATACCCGCCCAAGAAGCTGGTAATAACGTGCCGTATCGCTATCGGCTTGCTGCGGTTTACGCGCAAAGCGCGCTGCGGTCAGACTATGCCCAGCTGTACGGAACACGTTTCCAAAAACAAAGCGCACATGCCCCCAAAAGGCTTGGTCAAAATCATGAAGGGCTTTTTTCTGATTTTTTTCTAAGACGGCTTGCATCTCGGCCAACACAAATGGGTGGCAACGCGTAGCACCTTGACCGAAAATAATCAGACAGCGGGTAAGAATATTGGCACCCTCAACGGTAATACCCACTGGAATTTGCTGATAAGCGCGACCCAGGAAGTTAGAGGGCCCTAAACAAATCCCTTTGCCCCCTACAACGTCCATCCCGTCATTTACCACCTGACGCGCACGCTCTGTAATGTGGTATTTCACGATACCTGAAGCTACCGCTGGTTTTTCGCCTAAATCCACGGCGCCCGCAGTCATTGTTCGAGCCGCTTCGGCCACATACGTGTTACCGCCAATACGCGCTAAGGCTTCGGCCACCCCTTCGAATTGACCAATTGATACCCCAAACTGGTTACGGATTCGTGAATAACCACCCACAGCACGTGAGGTTAATGCCGTCATACCTGCATTGGATGCGGGTAAAGAGATCGAGCGCCCTACCGCTAGACACTCCATGAGCATACGCCAGCCTTTACCCACCATTTTTTGACCACCAATGATGTATTCCATAGGAATGAACACATCTTTACCACGCGTAGGGCCGTTCATAAAGACAGCATTTAAAGGGAAGTGACGACGACCAATATCTACGCCAGGGTGATCCGCTGGGACCAACGCACATGTAATACCAATGTCTTTTTCATCCCCGATAAGGCCATCGGGGTCATATAGGCGAAAAGCAAGACCCACTACGGTACATACGGGAGCCAAAGTGATATAACGCTTGTCCCAGGTTACACGCATACCCAAGACTTCTTTGCCCTGCCATTGCCCTTTGCAAACAATGCCATAGTCTGGAATTGCCGCCGCATCAGAACCGGCCCAGGGGCTAGTCAAAGCAAAAGCGGGGATATCTTTACCGCTAGCAAGCCGTGGCAAATAATGATCTTTTTGCTCCTGCGTTCCGTAGTGCATCAACAGCTCTGCTGGCCCTAAAGAGTTCGGTACCATCACCGTAACGGCTAGCGCAGAAGAACGTGTGGAAAGCCGCGTCACAACCTGTGAGTGCGCATAAGCAGAAAACCCTAAACCCCCATAGGATTTAGGAATAATCATGCCAAAAAAGCCTTCTTTTTTGAGGTATTCCCAGACCTCGGTTGGCAAATCGCCATCATGGTGCGAAGCACGCCAGTCATCAACCATCGCACATGCGGTTTCCACCTGATTATCTAAGAAAGCTTGCTCCTCGGCGCTAAGACGGGGTTTAGGATAGGAAAGCAAACGATCCCAATCAGGGCGCCCACGGAATAATTCCCCTTCCCACCAGACCGTGCCCGATTCCAGCGCGTCTCGCTCCGTATCGGACATGGCTGGCAGTATCTTTTTAAAAGTATTTAGAATCGGTTGGCTCAATAGCGGGCGGCGAATGCTCGGCACCCCTACCAAAACGCCCCCTACGGCTGCTACCCCTAATGCGGTCCATCCTATGACATCTATCATGTTGCCCTACCCCTCTTAAAAATAACTAGAGCGGAGCCCGAAGCCCGCCTAATAAAAAAGCCATTAATCTAGGCAATAAACGCTCTGCGGCTTGCGTAGGATCCTCTGCCGCGCTTTGCTCCAGCCCTAATACCTCTCGCAATGCATGCGTGCCACTTAAAGCAAACGCTGTTGCCCCCAACATAAACTGAAAACGCCATACGATTTCCTCGTGCGGCACATGAGGTAAGGCTTTAAATAGCGCTTGCTTATAGCGTTCTAAGACCTCAGCGCATTCCTCTGCAAATAAAGTGCGCGTAAACTGTGCTGGATCCATCATGGAACGCTCTAATAATGACCACGCGGCATCATTGCCCTCGTTAGCAATACGAATTAATGTGCCAAAAAACGCATCCACAATTGCTGAAGCTTTTATCGGCTCACCGGTTTGTTTAGCCTGTTGCTCCAGCGCTTCTAAACGTAACAATCTTTCCTGATTTAAGATTTCGAGACGACGTTTAAATACTGCCTCTATCAAGCCCTCCTTGTTGCCAAAGTGATAATTCACTGCTGCCAAGTTCGCTTGAGCACGCGTGGTGATCTGGCGCAATGAAGTGGCGTCGTGGCCTTGCTGCGTGAATAGGTATTCCGCTGCATCAAGCAAAGCCTCGCGCGTTGCCAGCGTATCTTGGCGCATGGAATCATCATTTTTCTTTACAACTTCTTTAAGCATGAATACTCAACAACCACAAAAAATAAATCAAACGTTTGTTTGAATTATGATAAAAAAGAAAAAGCACGCCAATACAGAAAAACCCCTACTTCTGTTTTTTGACGTGCTCATGACAGAATCAATTTTATCGTTGTTTCGTGTTAACGAGAATAGTCAAAGGACACATTATGCGAGAAAAAAATACGCTTCCTTCAGTTCTACAAGACTTACGGCTCCCAGTGATTGCCGCCCCCATGTTTACCGTTAGCTATCCGGAACTTGTCATCGCCCAATGCCAAGCAGGTATTGCAGGTGCTTTTCCTGCACTAAACGCTCGCCGCCCTGAGCTACTTGACCAATGGCTAACCCAGATTAAACAGACACTAAGCGAGTATCAGTCACAACACCCCGATAAGCCTGTAGGCCCCATAGCGGTTAACCAAATTATTCATCACTCAAATCAACGCTTAGAAGAAGATGTAGAAATCTGCCTACGCCATGAGGTGCCCATTTTTATTACTTCATTACGCGCCCCAATGCCTGAAATGATTCAAGCCGTACATGCCTATGGGGGGATTGTGTTGCACGATGTGATCAATTTACGTCATGCATTAAAAGCGATTGAGGCCGGTGTGGATGGGCTAATTTTAGTTGCAGCAGGAGCAGGCGGACATGCTGGAACCCTATCGCCTTTTGCTCTGATCAAAGAGATTCGGGCTCATTACGATGGCCCTATTGCTTTAGCCGGCGCCATCTCTACCGGAGAAGCCGTTCTCGCTGCCCAAATACTGGGGGCAGATTTGGCTTACATGGGCACGCGTTTTATTGCCAGCACCGAAGCACAAGCCAGCGCTGACTATAAACAAAGCATTCTCCAAGCAGGCGCCTCTGATATTATCTATACCGACAAAATCTCAGGAGTCCACGGTAATTATCTTCGCCAAAGCTTAGAGCGCGCGGGGCTGGATCTTGAGAACTTAAACCAAGGCCCCAAAGGAAAAATAGAATACAGCAAAGAACAAGGGGCCAAAGCGTGGAAAGATATTTGGGGTGCTGGGCAAGGCGTGGCGGCGATTCATGATATTTTGCCTACTGCCGAGATTGTTGACCAACTCGAAGCGGAATACCGTGCAGCCCTTGATGCGGTACGCCGCTTCGCCTGATTTTCAGCCCGCCTCAGCAGCAGCTGGAGCAAAATACGCTATCGACGAGCATGAATAGGCACCTCGCGCCACTGCCCCGGTAGTAAGTCACCCAGCTCCCACGGCCCAACCTGCACGCGAACCAAGCGTAACGTTGGCAACCCCACAGCAGCCGTCATTCGCCGCACCTGGCGGTTTTTACCCTCGGTAATCGTTAAGCGCAGCCAAGCAGTGGGAATATGTGCTCGAAAGCGTATCGGCGGATCCCTTTCCCATAAATCCGGCTCGGGTATGAGCTCTACCTGAGCCGGTTGGGTTAAACCGTCTTTTAGCATGACCCCTTGGCGTAATTGTTGTAACTGATGCGCTTGAGGCATGCCCTCGACCTGAGCCCAATAGGTTTTAGGCATTTTGTATTTAGGCTCAGCAATACGAGCTTGTAAGCGCCCGTCATTTGTCAGCAGCAATAAGCCCTCGCTGTTGCGATCCAACCGGCCTGCGGCATACACATCAGGCACGGGAATATAGTCCTTTAGGGTGGCTCGCCCTTGGTCATCCGTAAAATGCGTCAAAACATCATAAGGCTTATTAAATAATAATAAACGAGGCGTGGATGGCGGGCTCACAGCTTTTTCGGAGCGAGTAAATGAAGCGCGAGCTTTGTGATGGCGTGATGTCATCCTAGTCCTGTTAAAACATTCGTAAACAATAAACAAACTATTGTAGTCTCTTCCACCATCACCGCCCACTTCTGAAAGGCGATCAACACAAACGGCCACAGGAGTCCAGTTAAAGGAATTATTT
>NZ_JASLIX010000127.1:0-37103 GCF_030152715.1 Paenalcaligenes sp. | reverse complement strand
AGGATAATCCAATGCCAGCTCCTGTAAAACATCCTCGCTGGTTGAGGGCGCCCCGCCTGCAGTTTTACGTACAACCGGTATGCCCATTTTTTCAAAAAGAATCTCCCCAACTTGTTTAGGCGAGTTCATATTAAATGGCTGCTCTGCTAAAGCATAAGCCTGCTGCTCTAAATCAACCAAACGCTGACCCAAGTCTTGGCTTTGTTTCTGTAGCAATGCTGTATCAATTGCTACACCATTGCGCTCTACTGTTGTTAACACCTCGGACGTTTTTAGCTCTATCTGATAAATACGCTCCAGCCCTTCGTGACTTTTAACCTGTGGGCGTAGGACACGATGCAAGCGCCACGTCATATCTGCATCCTCACACGCATAATGAGCTGCTACATCCACAGCGACCTCATCAAAGCCTATTTGCTTAGCGCCTTTACCACAAATGGACTCATACGATGTCCCTGTCACACCAAGCCAACGCTGCATAAGGTCTTCCATATTGACACGTTGGTGCGCTTGCAATACATAAGCTTGCAGCATGGTGTCCTCGGCAATGCCAGCCAACGTAATCCCCTCGTTCGCAAAAACGTGTGCGTCATATTTAGCATTGTGTAAAAGCTTTGCTGCCTTCGAGGAGGTAAGCCACGGTTTAAGTTGTTCTAACACCCATGCTTTATCGAGCTGTTGCACTTGATCTGGACCACGGTGCGCCAACGGGATATAACATGCTTGGCCCGGCTCCACCGAAAAAGACAAGCCCACTAAGCGCGCTTGCATTGGATCTAATGAGGTGGTTTCCGTATCCAAAGCCACTAGTTCAGCTTGCTGCAATTTATCCACCCATTGCAAAAACTCCGCTTTATCTAGCAGCGTGCGGTAATCCGTCGAAGTAATCGTTAATACCGGTACCGCTTCTGCAGCGGCTTGTGGCGCAGAGGGAGCCGCAGAAGCTTTACTGCGATCCTGGGTGGGTAATTGGTCTTCATTGCCCGTCAGCTCTCGCAACCAGGTTCTAAAACCATATTCATTAAAATAATGCTCTAGTTTGGCCGTGTCTTGGGCTCGAGGTGCTAAGTGCGTAATATCGGTAAGCGTCTCAGGCAGCTCACAATCACACTTAATGGTCACCAACTGGCGAGTTAGCTCAAAGTTAGGGATAAACTCACGTAAATTATTACCCGCTACCCCTTTGATTTCATCAGCGTGGGCAATTAGATTATCCAAGCTCTGATATTGGTTAATCCATTTAGCAGCTGTTTTGGGCCCCACCTTAGGCACGCCGGGGATATTATCAGAGGTATCTCCCATCAGCATTAAATAATCAATAATTTGTTCGGGCTTTACCCCATACTTTTGTATTACTCCCTCCACATCCAACCGTTCATCTTTCATCGTATCTATTAGCTCAATGTTTTCGTTTACTAATTGAGCTAAATCCTTATCACCGGTGGAAATGATGGTATGCACGCCCTTGGCGCTGGCTTTGCAAGCTAAGGTCCCAATCACATCGTCCGCCTCTACCCCTGGAATACACAGTAAAGGCCACCCCATTGCTTGTATAATCTGATGCAAAGGGGCAACTTGTTGGGCTAAATCCTCGGGCATGGATTCGCGCTGAGCCTTATATTCCGTATACAATTCATCTCGGAAGGTTTTACCCTTAGCATCAAACACACAAGCCATATAATCCGCATCAATGTCTTGCAGAAGCTTGCGTAGCATATTGATCACACCATACATGGCACCCGTGGGTTCACCACGTGCGTTCGTTAAATTACTACGCAACATTGCATAATACGCACGATATAAATAACTGGACCCATCAACTAGCAACAAGGTTTTTTTCATGTCTAATAATAAAATTGTTCGTTTACCTGCATCGATGCAAATCCCCACCATCAGCAAAGAACTGCACACAGCTGCAGATACTTTACAGGAAATCGGTTGGGGGGTAAGTGTTTTTGGTAGCGCACGCATTAAGCCAGAGCATAAATACTACCAATTAGCCGAAGAACTAGGGCAGCGCTTAGCCAACGCCGGCTATCCTGTGATTGCTGGCGGTGGTCCTGGCATTATGGAGGCAGCCAACAAAGGCGCCTATGAAGCAGGCGGCAAAAGCGTCGGCCTAAATATACGCCTACCCCGTGAAACCTCTAATAACCCTTATCAAACTCATAGCTTACAGTTTGAGTACTTCTATTCGCGCAAGGCCACCTTTTTTATGCATAGCGCAGCATATATAGCCCTGCCAGGTGGTTTTGGAACTCTAGATGAGCTGTTTGAAGCAATCACCCTTGTGCAAACGCGTAAAAATCCGCCTGCTCCTATTGTACTCGTCGGCTCTGAGTTTTGGTCAGGCTTGGTGCAGTGGGTAAAAGATCAGTTAATTCCCCATGCGTTTATCTCGCCAAATGACGTAAACTTAGTCACAATTACGGATGACTTAGATGAAGTGATGGATATTGTGAATGCTTGCTGTTCGCAAATCGTTTCTGAAAGCGATAAAGCACCAGCTCTTCCTCAAGAAACGCCCTACACCAAGGATTAATGATGAGAAAACATATAACACGCCTATTGGCTGCGACTTTATTTTCTGTCGCCTCTCTAGCACAGGCTAGCGACTTTAAAGAAATTCGTATTGCTACAGAAGCCGGCTACCCGCCTTTTGAATATATCGCTCCCAACGGCGAGCTCCAAGGCTTTAATATTGATATTGGCAATGAAATCTGTAAACGCCTAGAAGCCAAATGTGTTTGGATTGACCAGTCTTTTGATAGCCTAATCCCAGGCTTACAAGCACGTAAGTTTGACCTGGCAAACTCCACGATGACAGCGACCGACGCTAGACGCAAAGTCATTGATTTTTCGTCCCCGTTGTACATCGTTGCCTCGCGCTTGGTTGCACACAAAGATAAACCTTTAGAACCCACGGCAGAGTCCTTAAAGGGGCTACGTGTTGGCGTACAACAGGGGACCACCATGGAAACCTATGCTCGCAAAGAATGGGCACCTAAAGGGGTTCAGATCATTGCTTACCCAAGCTACACCAATGCGTTTACCGACTTGGCGGCGGGCCGTATTGATGCTTCCTTCCAAGAAGCCCCCAATGCGGTAAACGGCTTTTTAGATAAACCCGAAGGTGCTGATTTTCAACTTACGGGCGACACCATTAAAGATAGCGCCATTTTAAATGAACCCATCGCTATTGGCTTACGTAAAGGAAACAAAAAACTCAAAGCCGCAGTTGACGAGGCCATTCAAGCGATGCTCGCTGATGGCACAATCCAACAGCTTAGCCAAAAATACTTCGAGCCAAACACCATCGAGTTCCCCTCTGGTAAATAACTCCCGTATAATCAATCACTTTTACTATAAAACCCGTTTTATGCGGGTTTTATACTGTCTTTAGCTTTTATTACTTTTTCACATGTTCTTAATGGGTTATGGCCCGCAACTGGTCGCGGGAACATGGGAAACCATTAAATTAGCAATACTCTCTTTGATAGTAGCCGTAGTATTAGGCTTAATCGCTGCAAGCGCTAAACTATCAAAAAATCGGCTCGCTCGTACTCTGGCTGCCTGCTACACCACGCTAATTCGCGGTATCCCTGACTTGGTTTTACTGCTACTGATCTTTTTCAGTATGCAAATGTACCTCAATGAGCTCACGGATTTACTCCATTTACCGTATATCGACATTGAGCCTTTTACCGCTGGGGTTCTCACCCTTGGCTTTATCTATGGCGCTTACTTTACCGAAACATTCCGCGGCGCGTTCATAGCCATCCCCCCCGGCCAAGACGAGGCCGCTATCGCATACGGCTTAACCCGTTGGCAGCGTTTTCACCGCATTCAATTTCCACAAATGATGCGCCATGCTATCCCCGGCCTAGGAAATAACTGGCAAGTACTACTAAAAGCCACAGCGCTGGTCTCACTCATTGGGCTTAACGACCTTGTCAAAGTGGCACAAAATGCGGGCAATGTCACCTTTAAAGTGTTTTTGTTTATCAGCATTACTGCCCTGATTTACTTAGCACTCACTACGGTCTCTAATGGTGTGTTGTACCTTTTAGAAAAACGCTATTCCGTTGGGGTAAAACAGGCTGAGTTATGAATACCGTTATCGAAGAATTTTGGCAGGCCTATCTTTACTCTAGCAATGGGCAGCTATCGGGGCTTGCAATTACACTGTGGCTGCTGTCTATATCCTTAGCCATTGGCTTTGTGCTATCCCTATTTATGGCCATTGGCCGCAACTCCGCTCGCCCTTATATCGCTAAGCCTATTTGGCTCTTTACCTATGTGTTTCGGGGTACACCTTTATATGTACAGATCCTTTTTATTTATACAGGGATGTACAGCCTAGAGCTCGTCAAACAAACCCCCGCACTGAATGCTTTTTTTCAAAGTGGTTTTAATTGCATGGTGTTGGCTTTGGTACTAAATAACGTAGCCTATACCACAGAAATTTTTGCCGGAGCGATTCGCCAAACTCCCGCCGGAGAAATTGAAGCCGCTCGTGCCTATGGCATGAAAAAAAGTACGATGTATCGTCGTATTATTTTGCCTTCCGCTTTGCGTCGAGCGCTACCCGCTTATAGCAATGAAGTCATTTTAATGCTTCATGCTACCTCGTTAGCTTTCACGGCTACTGTACCCGACATTTTAAAAATTGCTCGTGACGCGAACTCTGCCACCTATGAAACCTTTGCCTCTTATGGCTTAGCGGCATTGATTTATTTAGTGATTTCTTTTATTTTTGTTGGCATTTTTCGTTTATTAGAAAAGCGCTTACTCCTTCCTCTTCAGCCTCACACCCATTAAGTCATGTCCACCAGTCCTAAACTTACTGTTCATAATATTCATAAAAGCTACGCCGATCACCATGTGCTCAAAGGCGTATCCTTAAGCGCACAGGCAGGCGATGTGATTTCCATCATTGGCTCAAGTGGTTCTGGAAAAAGTACCTTTTTGCGCTGCATTAATTTTTTAGAATTGCCTGATCAAGGGCGAGTCCAGCTAGATCAGCTAAGCGTAGAAGCTATTCGCAGCTCAAAAGGGAAGCCTACCATCTCTGATCTAACAACACTGCGAGCCATGCGCACACGTTTAGCCATGGTTTTCCAGCACTTTAATCTATGGGGGCATATGAATGTGCTTGCTAACGTCATGGAGGCCCCCACGCAAGTATTAAAAATAAGCAAAAAAGAAGCACAAGAGCGTGCCGAATACTATTTAGAAAAAGTGGGTCTACCTGTAGCGGCTTATAAACAATACCCGGCCCACTTGTCTGGTGGTCAACAGCAGCGCGTGGCCATCGCTCGTGCGCTAGCTATGGAACCTGAGGTCATGCTCTTTGATGAGCCCACCTCTGCCTTAGACCCCGAGCTGGTCGGCGATGTACTGCGTGTCATGCAGCAACTAGCCGAAGAGGGTCGTACCATGCTGGTCGTCACACATGAAATGGGCTTTGCGCGTAATCTGAGCAGCGAGGTGGTTTTTTTACATCAAGGTCTGATCGAAGAACAAGGCTCACCTAAAGAAGTCCTGGACCACCCAAAAAGTCCACGTCTACAGCAGTTTTTAGCTGGCAATCTCAAATAAAAAAAGCGGACATAAAGTCCGCTTTTTCATTAAACGTCATCTCGTGCGTGTTTACGACGCTCATGTTCTTTGAGATAACGCTTACGCAAACGAATGGACTTAGGTGTGACCTCAACGAGCTCATCATCATCAATAAAATCCACCGCATACTCAAGCGTTAAACGAATCGGAGGCACCAAGTCAATGTGTTCGTCTTTACCCGATGCACGGATATTCGTTAGCTTTTTCTCTCGAATCGGGTTTACAACCAAGTCATTATCGCGACTATGAATACCAATAATCATGCCCTCGTAAACAGGGTCATTGGGGCTAACAAACATACGCCCACGCTCTTGCAGTTTCCACAACGCATAAGCAACGGCTTCACCATCATCTTGGCTAATTAACACCCCATTGCGACGCTCCCCTACGGTGCCTTCACGCATAGGACGGTACTCATCATAAATATGACTCATCAGACCAGTACCACGCGTTAAGGTCATAAACTCGCCCTGAAAACCAATCAAGCCACGGGCTGGAATACGGTATTCTAGTCGCGTGCGCCCATTTCCATCGGGTTGCATATCCAGTAGTTCACCACGACGGCGGCCGAGCTCTTCCATGATCCCGCCTTGATGGGCGTCTTCCACATCCACGGTAAGTAGCTCATAGGGTTCCATTTTGACCCCATTTTCTTCACGAATCAACACCCGTGGTCGGGATACAGCAAGCTCATATCCCTCGCGACGCATATTCTCAATGAGGATCGTAAGATGCAGCTCACCACGGCCACAGACTTCAAACGTCGTATCATCGCCGGTATCATTTACACGCAAAGCTACATTGGATTTTAACTCGAGCTCTAAGCGATCACGAATCTGACGGCTGGTCACAAATTTCCCTTCGCGCCCAGCTAAAGGCGATGAGTTCACCATAAAATTCATGGTCAAGGTGGGCTCATCAATACGCAACAAAGGCAATGGTTCAATATGGTTCGGATCCATCACCGTACATCCAATACCGATCTCTTCGATACCGTTAATCAAAACAATATCACCGGCCTGAGCTTCTTTGACTTGTTGTCGATCTAAGCCTTTAAATGTCTGTACTTGATTGATACGGGCTTTGATCGGCTCGCCTTCGGGTCCAAACTGCACAACGACCTCTTGCCCTGCACGCACACGGCCACGATTGACTCGTCCTACGCCAATTTTCCCAACGTAAGAGTTATAGTCGAGCGAGCAAATTTGTAATTGCAAAGGGCCATCGGGATCATCATCACGCTGGGGAACATGATCAATAATCGCCTGGAATAAAGGACGCATATCGCCTTCGCGGATATCAGGACTATGTCCAGCAAAACCCGCTAAGCCCGAAGCATAAATAATCGGAAAATCCAACTGCTCTTCCGTAGCACCCAGCTTGTCGAATAAATCAAAGGTTTCATTAATTGCAAAATCAGGGCGAGCTCCGCTGCGATCAATTTTATTCACGACCACAATAGGCTTTAAGCCGATTTCTAGCGCTTTGCGCGTGACGAAGCGGGTTTGTGGCATTGGACCCTCTACCGCGTCCACTAACAACAAAACGCCATCTACCATCGATAACACACGCTCCACCTCACCCCCAAAGTCGGCGTGTCCGGGCGTATCGATAATATTAATATGCGTTCCTTCAAATTCTGCCGCACAGTTCTTGGCTAGAATGGTGATACCACGCTCTTTTTCAATATCACCCGAATCCATCACGCGATCCGTCACATGCTCATTGGAACGGAACGTACCGGATTGTTTAAGTAACTGATCAACTAAAGTCGTTTTACCGTGGTCTACGTGAGCAATAATAGCCACATTGCGCAAGGCGCGAGTCATAGTGCTTCCTTCCTGAGGTTGTCTAGCTGTAATTCCGCTGGCAAACTGTCTAGAGCTAACAATAAACTGTCGCCATGCGAATGATTTTGTAAGGTTTCGAGTTCTACTGCATGATCAATAGAAAAAGGCCCAACTTGAGTGCGACGTAATGCCGTTAAATGGGCATAACAACCTAAAGCACGGCCAATATCTTGGGCTAAAGTACGTATATATGTGCCTTTACTGCAACGTACAAATATACGAATTTCGGTAGGGCTAAGCGCTAAAACCTCCAGCTGATGAATCGTCACATCTCGTGGAGGGCGCTCCAGCTCTATCCCCTGACGGGCATATTCATACAGAGGTTTACCATCGCGTTTTAACGCCGAATACATCGGTGGTATTTGTTGTATAGCACCCGTAAATTGCGGCAAGATGGCATACACCTGTTCAGGTGTAATGGTAAAGTCAGTCGCCGTGGCAACCGGCTCTCCGGTTAAATCACCGGAATCGGTTTCCACCCCTAACTGCAAGGTAGCTTCATAGGCTTTATCGGCCTCTAGAAGCAAACCTGATAATTTTGTCGCTCTACCAAAACAACATACCAATAACCCCGTAGCAAACGGATCTAAAGTGCCCGTATGCCCTGCTTTGCGCGCGTCTAAAGCACGACGAGCGCGTTGTAATGCATGATTACTTGAAAGTCCGGCGGGCTTATCGAGCAGCAACACGCCGTCCAACAAGCGTCCGCGTCGTCGGCTTGCCATGATCGTTATTCCTAAAGAAAAAAACCAAAAACGGCAGCCGATTACGGCTGGTCGTCTGGGTCGTCGTCGGGTTTCAGATCAGCGTTAAAAGGACGGTTCGCTTGCTCGATGAGTTTAGTCATCTGCATGCCCCGTACTACGTGATCATCATAAAAGAAGCGCAAAGTAGGTACGGTATGAATGTGCAGCATTTTATATAGCTGCGAATGCAACCAGCCTGCTTTGGCATTAAGAATTTCAGTCGCGGTTTCGGGCTCCGCACCAAGCACAGTGAAATGAACTTTAGCGTGGGCGTAGTCAGCAGACAGTTCCACACCGGTTAAGGTGATAAGCCCCGCCTGCGACATATCGATTTCGCGTTGGATTAGAGCTGCCAGATCCTTTTGGATCTGGTCAGCCAAGCGGACATTACGTCCGCTTATAGGTTTGGTTTTATGTCTTGCCATAAAAATTATAAAGTACGGGCAATTTCTTTGATTTCGAAGATTTCGAGTTGATCCCCGACCTCGATATCATTGTTGCCGCGTAAAGTAATACCGCAATCAAAGCCCTGACGAACTTCACGCACGTCGTCTTTGAAGCGTCGTAAAGAATCCAAGTGCCCTGTCCAGATCACCACGTTATCACGCAGCAAACGCACCTGCGAATCCCGTTTCACTAGACCCTCGGTCACCATACAACCGGCCACTTTACCAATGCGAGAGATATGGTAGACCTCGCGGATTTCAACCATACCAATGACTTCTTCTCGCTCTTCGGGTTTCAGCATACCGGATAGCGCGGCTTTGACTTCGTCTACAGCATCGTAAATGACGTTGTAATAACGAATATCAATACCATTGAGTTCGGCTTGTTTACGTGCGGTGGCTTCTGCACGCACGTTAAAGCCTAGAATCACGGCATTCGAAGCAATAGCCAAGTTCACATCGCTTTCGGAAATACCACCTACCGCCGCGTGTACCACTTGAACTTTAACTTCGTCCGTAGCCAATTTTAATAACGAAGACACAAGCGCTTCTTGTGACCCTTGTACATCCGTTTTAATGATAAGCGACAACACTTTTGCCTCGTCGCTAGCGTCCTCGAAGAGAGACTCAAGGCGAGCTGCTTGCTGACGCGCTAGTTTTACATCGCGGTATTTACCCTGACGGAACAGAGCAATTTCACGAGCTTTACGCTCATCTGCCATGGCAATGAGCTCATCACCCGCAGCGGGTACCTCGGTCAGACCTTGGATTTCTACAGGAATCGATGGCCCTGCCTCTGCCAAGTTCTTACCGAGCTCGTTCGTCATGGCTCGCACTCGACCAAAGCTAGCCCCAACGAGTACGGTGTCACCACGATGTAGCGTACCACTCTGGACTAAAATCGTTGCCACTGGACCTCGCCCACGATCTAAGCGCGCTTCGATCACAGTGCCCCGAGCCGGTGTATTGACGGGAGCCGTTAGCTCTAGCATTTCCGCCTGAAGCAAAACGTTTTCTAGCAGCTCATCAATCCCCTCTCCGGTACGTGCGGACACAGGAACAAAAGGCACATCACCACCGTATTCTTCGGGAATGACCTCCTCAGCCACTAGCTCTTGTTTGACGCGCTCAGGATTACCCTCGGGTTTATCAATTTTGGTAATCGCTACCACAATTGGAACCTCGGCGGCACGGGCGTGGTGAATGGCTTCTCGTGTTTGAGGCATCACACCGTCGTCCGAAGCCACCACTAAAATCACCACGTCGGTGGATTTTGTACCACGCGCACGCATCGCCGTAAACGCTTCGTGACCGGGAGTATCTAAGAACGTGATATTACCGCGATCGGTTTTTACGTTGTATGCACCAATATGCTGGGTAATACCACCGGCTTCACCCGCTGCGATTTTGGCACGACGAATGTGGTCAAGCAATGATGTTTTACCATGGTCAACGTGCCCCATTACTGTCACGACTGGCGCGCGCGGCTCTTCTTCGACTTCCCCAACAAATACATCCTCTAGGAATGACTCGGGATCATCGAGTTTAGCGGCTACCGCCGTATGGCCCATTTCCTCGACCAAAATCATAGCAGTTTCTTGGTCTAAGACTTGGTTAATGGTGACCATTTGACCAAGCTTCATAAGGTGTTTAATCACCTCGGTCGCTTTAATTGCCATTTTGTGCGCTAAATCAGCCACCGTAATGGTTTCTGGCACAGCAACCTCGCGAGCGATAAACTCGGGCTGCTGAGGCTGCTGCTGACGCTGCTCTTCTTCGCGACCGCGGCGACCACGACGACCACCTCGGGAAGAGGCGCGCCAAGATTCTTTACCTGTTGCGGCTGCAGCCACATCTGCTTTAGACGTTTTACGGCGATTGTCATTCCAACCGCTATTATCTGCTGCTTTTGCTGGCTTAGCGACTTTTTTCGCCTCGGAGGCTTTAGCGTCTTTTTTGCTGGCTGTTTTCGTTGCTTTTTTGCTTTCCTTTTCAGGGTCAGCCGCACGCAATACTTTGCGTGGACGATTTAGCATTTCACTAATCGCAGCGGCCTCTGCAGCAGCAGCACGGCGAGCACGTTCACGCTCGCGCTCAGCTTCGGGGTCATCCACAACGGCATCAGAAATAGGATGGCGATCCCCTAAAGAAGGCACTGGCATTTTTGCCGCAGGGCGGGGTTTGGAATGGGCTGCGCCACGACCTTTATTGGTCTGCTCTTTACGCGCAGGGCTTGTCTTTTTAGCGGTTTTTTTCTCGTCGACCACGTTATCCTGTTTTTTCGTCTGTTCTGCCACGGCAGGCTTTACCTCTACAGCCTTTTCCACAGAATCAGGCTGCTTGTTAACTGGAGTCTGTGCAGTGGGCTCAACATGTTTTTGTGGAGCGGAAGCTTTGGCTTCGGGTGTCACAGACTGCGGGATTGGTTTGGCATCCGCCTGGGTTGGTGCGGATGGTGCGTTGACCTGATCAGGCTCCACCGCCTTTTCAGGTACTACGGGTTGAGTTGCTTCTGTTTTTGAAGCGACCTCATTAACCGGCTCCGGCTGAGCAGGAGCTGGTTTTGAATCGGTTTTCACAGATTTTGGCTCTGTAGTTTTGGTCACTACGGCAGGCTCCGCATCCACTTTAGGGGGTGCAGGCTGGGCCGTAGCTTGAGCTTTTTCAGCCTCTGCCAGTAACTCAGCGGTATCACGCTTTACAAAAACCCGTTTTTTACGGGTCTCTACAGGAATAGTGCGTGATCGCCCTGACCCGTCAGCCTGACGGATTTCGGAAGTTTTACGGCGCGTTAGGGTGATTTTAGCCCCACGAACCGAGTCCATCAATTTCGCTTTATCCGCTGCGGTGATGACATCGTTTACCGATTTTACCTGAACCCCTGCTGCACGCAGTTGTTCTAGCAGCGTATCGGCGGGCGTTTTTAGTTCTTTTGCGAACTGTTCAACTGTGTTACTCGGCATTCGACTCTCTCTTTAACTCTTTTATTCTAATAAATATGACCCCAGTTGCCGCACAAAAGTGCGGCGTATATGCAACATTGATTTACTCATCAAACCAATGAGCGCGAGCGCGCATAATCATATCACTGGCGGCTTCGCTATCCAGATCTGCTATTTCCGCAAGCTCATCTGTGGCTAATTCAGCCAAATCATCAAGGGTAACAATCCCTTTTTCTGCGAGCTTGGCTAAAACATCTGGGGTCATGCCTTCGATCTCTTGAAGATCTTTTGCCACGGACTGGACGAGTTCCTCTTTGGCAATGGCCTCAGACAATAAGGCATTACGCGCACGGGTACGTAGCTCGTTAACGATATCCTCATCAAAAGCCTCAATATCCAATAGCTCTTGAATCGGTACATAAGCGACCTCTTCTAAACCGGTGAAGCCCTCGTCCACTAATACCCCCGCAACGTCTTCGTCCACATCTAAACGCTGGATAAACAAATCCAACAAGGCTTTGCGCTCTTCTTCTTGGCGGTTTTGGCTTTCCTCGGGGGTCATGATGTTAATCTGCCAGCCGGTTAGCTCTGAAGCCAAGCGCACGTTTTGACCACGCGCCCCAATGGCTTTAGGCAGATTATCCTCATCCACAACCACATCCATGGCATGCTTGTCTTCATCGACCACAATCGAAAGCACATTAGCAGGGGCTAAGGCACCAATAACAAACTCTGCTGGGTCTTCGGACCACAATACAATGTCGATCTGCTCACCACCGAGCTCATTGCGTACGGCCGTCACACGCGAACCGCGCATGCCCACGCATGTACCGATGGGGTCAATACGGGAATCATAAGCCACCACGGCTATTTTAGCGCGTACCCCAGCATCACGAGCTGCTGCTTTAATTTCGAGTAGACCTTGTTCAATTTCCGGAACCTCGTTCTCAAAGAGCTCACGAATAAACTCTGGTGCGGTGCGAGATAGAAACACCTGCTGGCCACGGGCGGAACGATCCACTTTTTGTACCCACGCCCGCACTCGATCCCCCATACGAATATTTTCTTTGGGGATCATCTCACTGCGTGGTAAGCGGGCTTCGATTTTACCCATTTCGACAATGGCATCCCCTTTGTCGATGCGCTTAACGGTGCCCGATACGATGGTCTCGCCGCGATCCAGAAAGTCATTGAGCATTTGCTCGCGCTCGGCATCACGTATACGCTGTAAAATCGCCTGTTTTGCTGTTTGCGCACCAATACGTCCGAACTCAATCGACTCGAGAGGCTCTTCGATATAGTCGCCCACTTCGATCTCTGGAGCGTACTCTAGCGCATCGGAATACATTTCCTGCTTATCCGGTTCCTGAAGCCCTGCCTCATCGGGTACCACTAACCAACGACGGAAACTTTCGTATTCGCCCGTTTGACGGTTAATCTCTACCCGAATATCAACGTCCTCTTCGAAAAGACGTTTCATTGCTGAAGCCAAAGCTCCCTCTAGGGCACCAAAAACCACTTCTGGCTCAACACCTTTTTCACGTGCCAGTGCATCGACTAGCAAAAGAATTTCGCGACTCATCGCTTTCTACCCTTGAAATCAAGAATGGGGTCTAATTTGGCACGATCCACATCATCAAACGTAAATGTTAAATCTCGTACCTCGCCCGCTGACTGCTCTAGTTCTAACACAAATTCAGTATCCACCGTCGCCTCGGAAGGCTGCATGTTTTCGGGGGCATACAGAACACCACGAAATACCTTTTGGTTTTCCACAGGCTCAAACAATCGTAGTTCAATACGTGAACCTGCAAATCGAACGAAATCAGCAACCCGTTTTAAAGGGCGATCCACCCCTGGGGAAGTGACTTCAAGACGGTTGTAATCGATGTCTTCAACTTCGAAAACACGCGAGAGTTGCTTAGAGACCTGCTCACAATGATCAATGGTAATGCCATTGGGATGGTCAATCACAACCCGTAACAAGCCTTTTGGGGCGCGCTCTACATCGACCAGCTCGATGTCCGTCCCCAACAGGCTTTCCTGAGTTAGTGCGAAAATATCTGTCATAAAATCCAAAAAAAATGGGCTGTATGCCAGCCCACTGCTACTGATTTACTAACCAAAATAAATCAGTTCATTGCTAAACGATGCTCAAAAAGAGCGAACCGGCACTGTTCTGACATCTGTTCACATAACAATCCCGTATTAAGCTCTATATTCTAACAGAAAATCAAAATTTTTTTGTTGAAATCAATCGTTTGAGCTTTAGCAGTGAGCTTACTGGCATTTTATTTATTCAATTTACGGTGTCGCACCGATTAACGTCCTTTACGACCCACACGAGCAAGCTTGGATTCGTGAGCGCCCGCACCGGGCTGCCAATCCTCGCGACGACGACTTGTTCCCGAGCGCGCTGCAGCACGTGGGCTGCTCTTACGCTGAGCATTTGGGTTACGCCCCCCATTGTGAGCACTGCGACGTAATGAGCCCCTTGGGTTAGCACGCCCAGCATCTGGATGACCATTTGCCAAGCCACCGCTCACTAACAAACCTGTACCCATCGCATCCCCAACAACCATAGGCTGCCCGCGCTGTCCGCCGCGTCGAATCGGACGTTCGGATACACCGTAGCCTGGAGGCAAGGCACTCGCGTGGCTTAGCGGCTGCTGAGAACGACGCGTGCGCGGCCCCTGGCCGGAAGACCCATCCGCACGTAACAGACCCAAACGTACCATTAACGCAACGACCACTTCATCCGACAGCTCTTCCCAACGTCCTCGACGCAAGTTACGAGGTAAAACAATCTCGCCAAACCGCGTACGAATCAAGCGGCTGACGGTTAAACCTACGGCTTCAAACATGCGACGCACTTCGCGGTTACGTCCCTCATGAATTGTCACTCGATACCAACGGTTACTGCCCTCGCCACCAACAAATTCAAGTGAGCCAAACTGTGCCATACCGTCTTCAAGCTGAATGCCGGTGGTTAATTGCTTGGCCTGCTCCTCGGTGAGCTCGCCCAAAACACGGACAGCGTACTCACGCTCTGCTCCAAAACGAGGATGCATAAAGCGGTGCGCCAAATCCCCCGAAGTAGTAAAAATCAACAGCCCTTCTGTATTTAAGTCTAAACGCCCTACAGATAACCACTTACCAACTTTAATCTTTGGCAAACGCGAAAATACGGTATCACGCCCACCCGGGTCATCATGACTGACTATTTCTCCAGCTGGCTTGTGATAAAGAATGACACGTGGAGGTCTATCTGCACGTGGGCGTTTGATAATGCGCCCATTAACGCGCACCACATCATCCGCACTCACACGCTGCCCTATATAGGCAGGCTCACTATTTACTGACACTCGACCTGAAATAATCAGATCTTCCATTTCACGACGTGACCCAATACCAGCGTCGGCTAAAACTTTATGTAGTTTGGGTTTAACTGCATCGGTACTTAAAAAACGCTCAAGACGCTGAGAGGTCAAGTCATTATCCGATAAAAAGGACAAACCCAAATCCGTATCGTCTTGAGCAGGACGTCCTGGTCGCACTGGGCGTGCGCGTTTCGTATTTTTATGGGCACGCTGCGGTTTAGGGCTAGAGGTCTGGGGTGCTTCGGCTACGGGCTTAAAAGGGGCTGGGCCACGTGGTTTACGGGCTTTTTGTTCGGGCATGGCATCCCCACGACGACGTCGAAAAGGGGTACGTAATTTGCGCCCTTTGCCCTTGGTAGGCGTAGACGTAGCCTCCGGGACTGGCTGTGTTGTATCAGTCATTGGACTAAAAAACTCCTTCTATTTTACATTTTTTTCGCTGTCTCCGCACCCACAGAAGGGGGAGTATCACCATGTGTCACTGTTAGCGAATTTGAGAGTGTTTGTTGAATAACATCAATGTCCTGCGGCGTATCTAATGCAGGTAAATCCTGAATAGAGCGCAAAGACAAATCATCTAAAAATTGTTTTGTGGTGCCAAATAATGCGGGTTTACCCGGCGCATCCCTATAGCCAAGCACCTCGATCCAGCCTCGGTCTTCGAGAGTGCGAATAATTTGTGTTGAGACACTTACCCCACGTATGTCCTCAATATCACCACGTGTAACAGGCTGACGCCATGCAATAATCGCTAAGGTTTCTAATGTAGCACGCGAATACCGTACGGGACGGTCATTTTGCAAGCGTAAAAGATAAGGCTGGATATCGGGTCGGCTTTGAAACCGCCAACCGTTCGCCACCTGCACAAGCTCAAGGCCCTTGTTTTGCCAAGATTGCTGCAAAATCGATAAATGATGCTTTATTGTATCCGCAGAAAGGTCAAAAGGGTCAAACGCTTTTCGTAGTTGTTGTATTGATAACGGTTGTTCTGCACATAATAACACTGCTTCAAGAACCCGTTGTACCTCATTTTCCATCATTTTTGGTGATTTTCCCAGTGGTGCTTGCAATTTTTTTTTAGTCAGTATATTATAACAACTCTAGCGCGGGATGGAGCAGCATGGTAGCTCGTCGGGCTCATAACCCGAAGGTCGTCGGTTCAAATCCGGCTCCCGCAACCAGATTCAAAGCCTCTGATTTATCAGGGGCTTTTTTATTTTTCTTTTAACAACACCAACTGAAAAGGCAGTACCGCCCTAAATACAGCCGCGACTTCGGTCGAAGGTTTCCATAACATGCCCGGCCGAATCCGTGGTGCGGTCGACGTTAACACCCGCCCCCGATGGTTTACTATGATAGCAGGGCACTCCAGCTGAATAAGCGCATCGCGCAGCTCCGTTTCAATCGTACTCACCAACAAATCAGCGGCAGCAACCCCCCGAAACTGCTCCCCCACCAAAACAGGGCTCGCCACCGTCAATGCAAAAGAACGGTTACACAAAAAATCAATATACGGGCCCTCGATATACGTCACATGTGCCGTTTTAGGCTTTTGAAACCAATCTCTTTCAGTAAAATCAAAAAACTGCGCAGCGTTCTGGTTAAGCTCTATTTCTTGCGCAACAATCACACCCTTTTCTCTTATCCACCATTTTAACAACCAAAACTCATCCTCAACCATGGATGGCGGCGCCTGATAATCAGCAAAACCGGCTCCTTGTGCCCACGGGTCAAGACTAAGCCGATAAAACACTTTGGACTTTAATGCTTCCGCTTGCTCCTGATTTAGCCGTGTGGTTTTTGAGGTACGTAAAATCGCGGAAATATCCTGCGCAAGCCCTGCTGTTGTGTGCTGCGCCATTTGAATAATTTGGTTTAGATGACTAACAATGCGTTGGGCGGCCAGCTGTAATGACATGATCTCCTCCTGTTTACCGTCCTTAATTTTGCATTTTTATCGTTAGTATTTGCTCGATCATAAACTCGATTTGCTGCTCGATTAGCGCTCGACTTTGCGTCGCATCACTTCGCTGAAGAGCCTTGAGCAGCTGTTGGTAGTCTGTGACAAGACGCTCATGTATACCGTTCTTTTCATACAGTACCACCGTAAGCGGCATCCATTCATTTTGTAATTGTAAGCTTTGGCTAACCAGACGCGCCGATTGCGCATAGGAAATCAGCGTAATCATACAGCGCATATCCGCCCGTGCTCGTGTATGCGCTGTGGATGCCGCCTGAAACTGCTCAACCAAACGCGCAAACAACGTCCACTCATCTTGCGTTGCCCGCTGTGCGGCTAACCAAGCACTACGCGCGGCCAACGCACAGTAAAACTCTCCCAAGTCACTAATATACTCAGTAGTTAGCGTTTGAAAAAAACGTAAATGTACCTGATCCAGTGCCTCAAGCTGACAAACAAAGCTCCCCCCATGACGCCCTCGCCGCGTATCAATAAGCCCTTGCGCCCGCAATGTATTCAAGGCTTCGCGGACCGTTACCGTTGACACCCCTAGCATCCGCGCCAAATCGCTTTCACTAGGTAATTGCTCTTCTGCACTCAACAATCCCGAAGTAATTGCACCACGCAAACGCTGCACGACCTGCTCTGTTCGTGTTTCTTGCCCTAATGGGGCGTACACGACCGCAAAACTATCCATTTTTCATCCTACTTATAGAAAAACAGACCCCACAATGGGGTCTGCTCTGATGGCTTTGCCACCTTATCTACCAATGTACGTTAAAAAATCCCATGCTGATGAACAGCTTCGTGATCCTCTGGTACCTCGGCGATAGCATCCCATAACTCAGCCACTTTACCTTTTTCTACCCGCCATAGCTCAAAATACGCGTGACGTTTACCAGCAATAGCGCCTTCCGATTGCGTCAAGACAAACTGTCCTTCGGCCACTGTACGATGAACTTTTTTATACTCCAGCCCATGTCCCTCGTCTCGGATAGCCGTTAAAAACGACACCATATTCTGTGCACCGTCGGCAATATCTGGGCTGTGCTGATGAAAATGATCCCCTGTCGTGTAATCAAAGGCTACGTTATAGTCCCCCTCGATTAAAAATCGTTGAAAAAAATCCAGCACCAGTTGACGGTTAGCTTCTGTATCCGCTTGAGTGTCAATAGCCGTAGGACCGCTTAATTGCGTCCGCCCACTGGCATTAGCAGGCGCTTCTGGCACCAATCCATCCCAATGCTCTGTGATTTTACCGTTTTGTACACGATATAGATCAAAACCAACCAAGGGCTGGTCTTCTAAACCCACATAGCGACCATGTACAGCAACCAGATCCCCATCCACTAAAATACGCGCTGCCTCGTGCTGCAAGCTCGGTTTTGACTCAATCATGGCTTTTAACCCTGCCAGCCCATCCGCCACAAAGGGCGAGTGCTCAATAAAATCTTGCGCAAAATAACGTGCTAATGCAGAAACATCATGCCGGTTAAACAAAGCATCGTGCGCTTGCGCAACCAGCTGGCGCTTATCAGTATTGGTGTTCATCGTTAAGGTTCCTTATCGTAAGACGTCATCACACATTTACTCATGCGCACTCATCACATGTTTAACTCGCGTGTATTCCTCTAAAGCATACATGGATAAATCTTTGCCATACCCCGAGCATTTAAAGCCCCCATGTGGCATCTCTGCCGTCAATGGAATATGCGTATTAATCCATACCGTTCCAAAGTCCAGCCCACGAGCAAAACGCTGCGCTCGCCCATGATCTTTAGTCCAAACGCTTGAGGCTAGTCCGTACGGCACCCCATTAGCTTTAGTGAGCGCATCGGCCTCGTCCGTAAAGGTTTGCACGGTAATCACCGGACCAAAAATTTCATTTTGGATCATCTCATCGTCTTGCTTTAATCCCGAAATCACAGTGGGCTCAAAGAAAAAACCCTTACGCTCTGCTCTTTTACCGCCTGTTTCAATCTTGGCATGAGCTGGTATTCTTGACATGAATCCAGTCAACCGCTCGAGCTGATTGGGGTTATTAACGGGCCCATAGAGAACATTCTCATCATCCGGATCCCCATATTGGGTATTTTTTGCCGCCTCCACCAAACGGTTTAAAAAATCATCATGAATTGACTCATGCACCAAAACACGTGTCGCAGCGGTACAATCCTGGCCCGCATTAAAAAAACCTGCCACTGCAATCGTCTCGATGGCTTTTTCCAAATCCGCATCAGAAAAAACAATCACCGGTGCTTTCCCACCGAGCTCTAGGTGTGTACGTGTCAAGTTCGCTGCTGCTGAACTAGCGACCGCTTTGCCCGCACGCACAGACCCTGTAATAGAGACCAAGGCCGCCTGAGGGTGAGACACGACCTTTTCACCCGCATCGGCTTTGCCTAACACCACATTAAATACCCCTTTTGGCAACATCTCACCAGCGATTTGTGCCAATAACAAGGTGCTTTCTGGAGTTGTATCACTGGGTTTCAACACCACCGTGTTGCCCGCTGCTAACGCCGGAGCAATTTTCCATACTGCCATCATCAAAGGGTAGTTCCACGGTGTCACCTGCCCCACCACCCCTAACGGTTCTCGACGAATAGAAGAGGTTAGATCCTCCATATATTCTGCTGTGGCCTTGCCTTCGAGCATGCGTGCGGCCCCTGCAAAAAAACGAATCTGGTCCGCACACACGGCAACCTCTTCCGAGGCGATTAAATGTTTAGGCTGCCCTGTATTCCGACTTTGGCTATCCACCAGTTCCTGACTGTGTTTTTCTATCGCATCCGCTAAATCCAGCAGCGCTTTTTGTCGCACAGAAGGGGTCGTACGCCCCCATGTTTTAAATGCCTCATGCGCAGCCAGATAGGCTTGATCAATATCAGCCTGACTCGAATTTGGCGATTGGGCGATGACTTCCTCGGTAGCGGGGTTGACCAAATCAAAATAATCCTGAGTTTGCGCCTTAACCAGAGCCCCGTTGATGTAGTTTTTTAATACTTGGCTATGTTGCATTATGTGCTCCTCTGTTTGCTATGACCGTGACTGCGAGCGCAGACACCCTAACCTCCATAAATTTAATCATATGAAGTCATATGTTATATGTCAATGCGAGAAAAGAAGGGTTACTACTAAGTCAACCTCAACAAAGAAACCATATCTTTATTCTATTAGCCCACGTCCACAGCATATACAGACCTAAAGTCCATTTAATGAATTAAATTCACGCAAATATATTTATATATAAATATAAAAAAGCATAGAAAAACAAAAGTTTAGAAACAAAAGATCGCTATATACCTAACTATCTACAACTTTAGTATGAGTATTGACCTAACTCAAAGTAGTGTATTTTTAAATGTTCAACCCATGAAAAATCGATACAATATTTTCAATGAGTCTTAATAATAAAGACGGTAATAAAATTAATGAAACAAGCACAAAACAAGGAGATTTCTGTGTTTAAATTTACAGCTAAAGCCCTAATTGTGGCGATGTCTTTTGGTGTGGCTAGCTTCGCAGCACACGCCGACCCCATTACTATTAAATTCTCTCATGTTGTTGCAGAGCATACCCCCAAAGGCCAAGGCGCCCTTCTCTTTAAGCAACTTGCCGAAGAACGCCTACCTGGCAAAGTCAAAGTCGAGGTTTACCCCAACTCCTCTTTATTTGGTGATGGCAAAGAAATGGAAGCCTTAATGCTAGGCGATGTCCAAATTATTGCTCCGTCATTAGCTAAATTTGAACACTATTCCAAACCCATTCAAATTTTTGACCTCCCTTTCCTTTTTGATGATATGGATGCAGTAGATCGCTTCCAAAAAGGTCCTGTGGGTCAAGAACTACTTAAATCCATGGAAGATAAAGGCATTACGGGTTTAGCCTATTGGCATAACGGGTTAAAACAGCTTTCAGCTAATAAAAAATTAGTAGAGCCTAAAGACGCTCGTGGTCAAAAATTCCGCGTCCAAGCTTCGGCCGTGCTGGATGAGCAATTTAAAGCCCTACGTGCCATCCCCCGTAAAATGAGTTTCTCCGAGGTTTATCAGGGTTTGCAAACCGGTGTTGTGAACGGCGCAGAAAACCCTTACTCCAACATTTACTCCCAAAAAATGCACGAGGTACAAAAGTACATCACTGAGTCCAATCATGGCTTGCTCGATTACATGGTCATCACTAACACCAAATTCTGGAACGAGTTGCCTGAGGACATTCGTACGACCCTAAGCGAGGTCATGGATGAGGTCACCGTAGAGGTCAATAAAAAAGCTGCCGCTCTTAAT
Organism: Paenalcaligenes sp.; assembly: GCF_030152715.1. Lineage (NCBI taxonomy): Bacteria > Pseudomonadati > Pseudomonadota > Betaproteobacteria > Burkholderiales > Alcaligenaceae > Paenalcaligenes > Paenalcaligenes sp. The sequence goes on along the minus strand of NZ_JASLIX010000127.1, from coordinate 15,868 downwards.
GAACGCGATAAACAAGCCATCCTAGACGCTAAAACCACAGAAATTATCTACTTAACTCCAGAACAGCGCGAGAAATGGCGGGAAGCCATGCGCCCTGTATGGAAAAAATTCGAAGCCGAAATCGGTGCTGAGCGTATTCAAGCCGCCGAAGCCGCCAATAAACAGTAATTATCCTCCAACGCAGCATCCTGCTGCGTTGGCTCTCTTCCTCCCTTATCCTATGTCCTATCTACGTAAACAGCAGATGACAGGAGCTGCATCATGAAAATGCTTTCAACGCTCTGGAATCGCTTTGAAGAAGGTTTTATCGTTCTTTTATTAACGATCATGACCTTAGTGACTTTTATCTACGTTCTTCTTAATAATTTTTACGCCGTGTTTTATTATTTTGGCGGAATTTTTGAAAGCAGCGCGTCGGTATCCGACTTTTTTTATGGTATTGGTGACTTCATCCTAGATATGGCACAAGCCATGACCTGGAGTAACGCTCTTACCAAAGCGCTCTTTGCCTGGCTCATTTTTTTCGGTATTTCCTATGGCGTGCGTATTGGCGGGCATATTGGGGTAGACGCTCTGGTTAAGTTAACACGTGCCCCCATTCAACGACTCCTTGGTCTAATTGCTTGCTTGGCTTGCTTAGGCTATGCCGCATTAATTACTTACGGTAGCTTTGAGTGGATCAGCACACTGCTGCAAGCTCAAATCGGAGCCGATGACCTAGGCCAATACGGCATTAAGCAATGGCATATTGGCATGATTGTTCCTTTTGGCTTTGCCATGGTGTTTATTCGCTATCTAGAAATCCTTTACCGCATTTTACGCCATGGTCAAATTGGCTTAGGACTAGCGGATGAAGCCGCCGATGCGGCCAAGCTAAGCGCCACCACCACAGGACAAGCATCATGACCATTTTGTTTTTGTTTGTTTCTCTTTTTATTTTGATGTTTTTGGGCGTGCCGGTGGCTGTGTCGTTGGGCTTAGCAGGCTCCACCACCATTATGCTCTTTAGCCCTGACTCCGTCCGGTCTCTAGCGATCAAACTATTTGAAACGAGCGAACACTACACGTTGCTCGCTATTCCTTTTTTCTTACTCGCTGGCTCTTTTATGACCACCGGTGGGGTCGCCCGCCGCTTAATTGACTTTGCCAATGCTTGCGTTGGCCATATTCGCGGTGGGTTAGCCATTGGCTCCGTCTTAGCCTGCATGTTATTTGCAGCATTATCCGGCTCAAGCCCTGCCACGGTAGCCGCCGTAGGCTCAATTGCTATTGCAGGCATGGTGCGCTCCGGTTACCCTCAAGAGTTTGCCGCCGGAATTGTTACCAACGCAGGAACACTCGGGATTCTCATTCCGCCCTCTGTGGTAATGGTTGTGTATGCCGCCGCTACCGAAACCTCTCTGGGCAATCTGTTTATGGCTGGGGTGATGCCCGGTGTTTTACTAGGCGTCAGCTTAATGGTGGTCATTTATGTAATCGCCGTTAAAAAGAATCTACCGGCAATGCCACGCGTAAGCCTACGAGAATGGCTCGCTACCGCCCGCCGCGCGATCTGGGGGCTATTACTGATCTTTATCATACTAGGTGGAATTTACTCCGGTATGTTCACCCCCACCGAAGCCGCCGCTGTGGCCGCGGTGTACTCGGCCTTTATTGCACTTTTTGTCTATAAAGACATGACTTTAAGCGAAGCGCCAAAAGTCATCCTCGAGTCCGCCAAGCTCAGTATTATGCTCATGTTCATCATTGCCAATGCTATGCTTTTTGCGCATGTGCTTACTACTGAGCAAATCCCTCAGCAAATCACGGCTTGGGTCGTCGAGGCGGGGCTAGAGCCCTGGATGTTCCTTTTAGTCGTCAACATCGTGCTTTTGATTGCTGGCGCTTTTATGGAACCATCTGCCATCATTCTAATTTTAGCCCCTATCCTGTTCCCCATTGCCATTGAGCTAGGGGTTGATCCCATTCATCTTGGTGTCATTATGGTGGTGAATATGGAAATTGGCTTAATTACTCCACCTGTCGGGCTGAATCTATTTGTGACTTCTGCCGTAACGAATATGCCTATTCATCAGGTTATCCGTGCGGCGATGCCGTGGCTTGCTATCCTGCTGATTTTCCTCGTTATCATTACTTACGTACCGATGGTATCACTAGGACTACCCACATTATTGGGTATGTAACACCATCTCGCAATGCGCTCCTCTCTTATTTGCGCATTGCGAGACAATAAGCCTTGACATTGTATGCGATCTTAGTTACTATAATATTTCTGACGCGGGATGGAGCAGCATGGTAGCTCGTCGGGCTCATAACCCGAAGGTCGTCGGTTCAAATCCGGCTCCCGCAACCAAATTCAAAGCCCCTGATTTTTATCAGGGGCTTTTTTTATTCAGACATAAAAAAAGCCAGGCTCAAAACAAGCCTGGCTATATTATCTACCCTATCAGTTATAAAACTGAGCACAACTTACAAGCTCCTTAATCTTTTTTAGGTGGCTTTACAGGGTTTACAAAAGGGAATGCATTAAACATATTTAAGGTCTGCCCTTGCATTTGCTCTTGCATCTGCACAAACAGGTTTTTACTTTGTTCAATGTAGTTATTCATCACATTCTGTAAAACTGGGGTTTGCCCCGCCATAAATTGTGCCCAAGCCTCTGGACCAAGCTGCGAGCCATATAAGCCTTTGGATTGCTCAGCCATACGTTCCTGAATATCAATAAACGCCTGGATATTTTTCTCGATGTAGCTACCCATCAAACCTTGCATGGTGCTACCATAAAACCGAATAATTTGTGCTAATGCGTTCGCAGAAAACATAGGCACATTACCAGTTTCCTCTTCGAGAATAATTTGTAGCAATACACTACGCGTAATGTCTTCGCCAGATTTTGCATCCACTACCTGGATGGTTTCGCACGCCAATACTAACTGCTTTACATCCGCTAAAGTGATGTAAGCACTGGTTTGTGTATCATACAGGCGTCGATTTGGGTATTTTTTTATCAGTCGAGCTGTGTCTGAGGTGTGTGTTTGTGTCATAGTTTACGTCAAATTAATAGGCTAAAACCGGCATACGGTTTAGCTCATGTGCAAGCCGCCATTCACAGAGAAATCGCCGCCCGTTGCAAAAGCCGCATCATCTGATGCTAACCACGCTACGATAGATGCGATTTCTTCGGGTTCGCCCAAACGACCTACAGGAATTGTGGCGACGATTTTTTCAAGTACATCTTCACGAATAGCACGCACCATATCTGTTCCAATGTAGCCAGGGGACACGGTATTAACCGTTACACCTTTAGCAGCAACTTCTTGGGCAAGCGCTTTGGTGAAACCATGCATACCCGCTTTGGCAGCAGAATAATTCGTTTGCCCAAACTGACCTTTTTGGCCATTAACCGAGCTAATATTAATAATACGCCCCCAACCCTTTTCTGTCATGCCATCTACTACTTGCTTAGTGACATTAAACAAGCTATTTAAGTTGGTGTCTATCACCGCACGCCAGTCTTCTACACTCATACGACGGAACGTACCATCACGTGTAATCCCAGCATTGTTAACTAATACATCAACGCCCCCAAACTCCGCTTTGACCTTATCAAAAGCAGCAACGGTAGAGTCCCAATCAGTGACATCAGCAGCTGACGCATGAAAATCAAACCCCAGTTTTTTTTGCGCGTCTAACCAGTCTTGCGGGTCTCGATTAGGGGTGCATCCAGCAATGACGGTAAAGCCTGCCTGAGCTAAGCGCTGACATACAGCCGTTCCAATCCCACCCATACCCCCAGTCACGTAAGCAATTTTCGCTGTCATAAGAATTCTCCTTTATTAATAAATACCGTATCGCCTATTTATAGGCAATGCCAGATATAATGCCGCTGACTCGTCGTAACGAGCCAGCAAAAAATTAAGCGACGGCTCTTACTTTGACGTAACGGCCTGGCGCGTCCTCAATCACGGGATAGTTTTTATTTCCAAGTGTTTTAGGTGCGGTTTTTTTCTTTCCGGCATGTGACACAAGCCATTGCACCCAATCGCCCCACCAACTGCCATCATGTTTAGGCGCGGCTGCTAACCAATCATCAGCCATACCCGGAAAAACCGCTGTCTCGGCCGTGTCGTATGCCCAGTAATGACGACGATTTTGAGCCGGGGGGTTTATCACCCCTGCTATATGCCCTGATGCCCCTAATACGAAGCGATCTGCTCCCGGTAATAGTGCTGTACTAGCATAAGCTGTACGCCACGGCACGATGTGATCATCAATAGAGGCATACATATAAGTAGGTAAGCTAAGTTGGCTAAAATCGATAGGAATGTTGTCCACTTTCACTTTACCTGGCACTTTTAAATTATTCTCTAAATAAGTATTACGGAAATACCAGGTATAAAAAGCACCGCCTAAGTTCGTGCTATCAGCATTCCAATATAAAATATCAAAAGCTGGAGGCGTTTCCCCTTTTAGGTAGTTACTGGTGACGTAATTCCAAACCAGCTCCGAGGGACGTAAAAAAGAAAAAGTGGTGGCCAAATCTGATGCCAGCATGATTTTGGAACCTGATAACATCCACTCACGCAATAAAGCCGAAGCCTCGTCCACAAACACGCGCATGATCCCCACATCATGAAAATCAAGCATGGAGGTAAGTAAGGTCATGGACTGCACGGAGTTTTCGCCACGCGCTTTAGCTAAACTGAGTGCCGAAGCTAACATAGTGCCCCCAACACAGAAGCCTAAGGCATTAAGTTTAGCGGCACCACTAATGTCTTGTGCCACCTGCATGGATTGCAAAATACCATGTTCTAAATAATCTCCCCATGTCGCATCAAGAATGCCGTCGTCATCGTTGGGTAAAGGATTACGCCATGAAATCAAATAGACCTGCATACCTTGCTCTAAGGCATAGCGCACAAAAGAATTTTCTTGCTGCAGATCCAAAATATAATATTTATTGATATTGGGAGGAACGATAAACAAGGGGGTTTCATAAACGGAGCTTTGTTGTGGCTGATATTGAATAAGCTGCAACAGCTCGTTTTCATACACCACAGCGCCTGGTGTTACCGCTAAGTTTTCACCGACGGCAAACTTTGATTCATCCGTTTGCTGCATGCGCCCCCGCTGCGCATCATGAAAAAAATTCTGTAAGCCCTGAATAAGACTCTGACCCTGAGTTTGTACCGCGGTTTGCAAAGCATCCGGGTTAGTGAAAAGATAATTAGCTGGAGAGAGCGCTTCTGCCCACTGCATCGCGGCAAAGGCCAAGCGCGACTGCACTTGAGGACTATCCGTAACGGCATACGCCATTTTTTCCAGCGTATCCGCATAAAGTTGCCAAACATGCGCACTTAATAAAGAAGACTGATCTTGAGACCAAGCCTCTGCTCTAAAGCGTCGATTACGCAAAGGCTTTAATTCGCCCTTTTGAGCCAATTGATTCAGCTCTTGCCAAGAGCGCAAAAAATCTTGTTGAATTTGCATGAGCTGCTCTTTATTAAATAAAGACGCACTCTGCCATTGACCTGACCCGAAATAATTCACCCTAAGCACCTTAGATATTGAATAAAAACTTAAAACAAAATCTGTTTCCGTGTGGTAGCAGAGCTATTTACTTTTATATTTTATATATACTATACACAATGCTTGGAGGGTTGTTATTTTGTTTTACTCTAACCAGGCAAGTGTTGCAATTCTCCCTGTGATTGGTTGACGTCTAAAAGAATAATAGTTTGCCTGCTCATCGTAAGTGCAAGCATGACTTAAATCAATAGTTATGCGATTTTTTGTTATGGTACGCAAGATTGCCACAGCAATACCGGCCAAATCGGCTTTATATTTTCCTTTTATATCCGTAGCAATAAAAAAACGCTCAAACTGAGTATTTTTATTTTTAAATGCATCTAATACCTCCTCGCCTACCTCAAAATGGATTTGACTAATCGCAGGTCCAATCCATGCTCGCCAATATGAAGTCGTAAAACACTGTGTTTGCATTTGAAAAAATAAATTTTCAATAACCCCATTGACTAAGCCACGCCAGCCCGCATGCGCTACACCTACAATCCGCGCCTGATCATCCGTCAGAACTATAGGTAAACAATCCGCCGTTAATATAGCTATGACCGTTTTTGGGCACATTGTCCAGGCCGCATCGGCGATGGGCGCTTGATCCCAATGATGTGCTTGCTCTAGAGGACGTCGTGCTTGATAAACTCCTGTTCCATGCACCTGCTGTAGCCAATGAGGTACAGATGGCAAATGGCCATACAATAATTCACGATTTTGCGCCACGTGCTGTGGCTGGTCCCCACAATGCTCCCCTAGGTTTAGGCCTTGCCACCCCCCTTGGCTGTACCCGCCCTGGCGTAAGGTACTAAAGTAACGCAGGCCTGGCCATGACGGCCCAGATAAGGTTTTTATGCTTCTTTCCATTGAATCTGCTCTCGTACAAAAAGATAATCAGCAGGAGGATCCTCTTGAAAATGTAAAACGCGCTCTGTAGCGGGATCTGCAAATGCTAAACGTTGGGCATGCAACATTTGACGCGAGGCTTCAGCAATCGTTTGCCCTCCATATAAAGTATCACCAAGCAACGGGTGGCCTATACTACTTAAGTGAACTCGAATCTGATGGGTACGCCCTGTTTCTAATCGACACACGACTTCTGTTACCGCTAAGCCTCGATCAAAAAGCCCCTGCTGGAGCACCTCGTAATGGGTACGTGCCTGTCTAGGAGCGATCGCATTTTGCGTTGCCATCCGTACTGGTACATGGGCATCTCTGCCCACTGGTAAGTTAATGCTATCCGAACCATAAAGAAACCCATGGCACAACGCCGTATATTGGCGTAACACGGAGCGCTCTTGCAGCTGCCGAACCAAATGAGTTTGTGCGGTTTCAGTTAAGGCCACCACCATCAGGCCCGATGTGTCTTTATCTAGCCGATGCACAATCCCTGCCCGGGCCACCTGTGTCAATTGAGGAAAGTGATAAAGCAAACCATTTAATAATGTACCTGTCCAATTACCTGCTCCCGGGTGTGTGACAAGACCAGCGGGCTTATTGATAACCAACCAATGCTCGGATTGCGCCACAATATCTAAGTCCATCGCCTCTGGTGCATAAGCCAGCTCCTCGGGGCGCGCCTGGGGCCAAACTTGGATAACATCCCCTGGCAAAACCTGATGGCGCGTTTTAACTATTTGGCCGTTGACACGCACATGCCCAGCCTCAATCCAAGCCTGGATACGACTGCGAGAATGCTCTGGCAGTAATTGTGCTACTGTTTTATCTAAACGTTCTGGATAAGCAGATAAAGGGATTTGAAACTCAAAATCTGCAGGATGATGATGGTGGTCTGTTGCTAAATTCATGATAAAACCCTAATGATGGATCTAAATTTTGACATGCTTAGATTGCACTGTACAGAATGACTAGTCTAGAATCCCTTTAGCCTACTAAAATACGCTATTCTTATTGGTATTGTTTTTCTTGTATAAACCATTGCTAACAGCAAAGGATGCTCTTGTGACGCGCTTAACCTCACCCATGACACCATTGTCTTTATTTCAACGCATCGGGCGTGCTTTTTCCATAACATGTGCCTGCTTGTTGTTAGCCGCATGTGGTACAACGAAAACCCCAACGGATCCAACGGCGGGCTGGACAGCTGAACGACTTTACCAAGACGCAAAAGCCGAAATGAGCGCAGGTAACTGGGCACAAGCTCGTACACGCTTAGAGCAGGTCGAAGCCCGCTATCCTTTTGGTATTTATGCCCAGCAAGCGCTGATTGATCAGGCTTATATCAATTGGAAAGACGAAGAGCCCGAACAAGCCTTAGCCGCTATAGATCGCTTTCAAAAGCAATACCCAAACCACCCGGGCAGCGACTATATGCTGTACTTAAAAGGACTCATTTCTTTTACCCCGCCTAGCGCTAGCTTAATGAAATTCACCATGCAGGACCCCAGCGAACGGGACCCTAAAGGTTTAAGTGAATCTTACGAAGCATTTATGCAGCTCATCGAGCGCTACCCAGATAGTCGCTATGCTAATGATGCGCGTTTACGTGCACGCTGGCTAGTCAACACCATCGCGCAAAACGAAGTACATGTCGCAGAATACTACTATTCTCGCCATGCTTATGTGGCAGCAATTAACCGTGCTCAGCGCGTGATTACCGATTTCCAAGGGGTCCCCATTGCTGAACGCGCGCTCTATATTATGTATTTGTCTTACGATAAACTAGGGCAAACTGAATTGCGTGATGATATCAAACGTGTAATGGATCAAAACTATCCCAATTCCGAGTATTTTAAAACCGGCTTAAAGAAAAAGGTTAATTACTGGAACCCAATCAACTGGTTTTAATCCCACTCCACCCTGCTAGCTAGCTGGCAGGGTGCTTTTTTTGTGCTGATAAAAAGCCAATGCTTGAGAGGCGCTACGCGTACGCGCAAAGCCAGGCAGACCACGCCACAAAACCTTACCATACGGTTTTTCTACTAGGCGCGCATCTCCCATAATCAACACCCCCCAGTCTTTTTCCGTACGAATTAAGCGCCCTGCCCCTTGTTTTAAGGCGATAGCCGCTTCGGGGAGCTGATACTCAACAAAAGGATTACCGCCACGGTCTCTACACGCTTTAATTCGTGCTTCCAGTACCGGGTCATCAGGGGGAGCAAAAGGCAGCTTATCGATGGCTACCACAGTTAGCGCGTTCCCAGGCACATCGATACCTTCCCAAAAGCTGGCGCTACCTACCAAAACAGCATGAGGCTGTGTTCTAAAACTTTCCAGTAGGACTTGACGTGATTTTTCGCCTTGGCGCATCACGTGCTGCTTAAGACCTAGCCGATCGACACTGGCTTGTATCAGGTCCGCCATGATATCCACCCCACGTAAAGTCGTGCTCAACACCAACACCCCGCCCTCGGCCTGCTGAATAAAAGGCATTAGTGTATTAATAAAAGCGGGATAAAAATCTGGACTAGAAGGTAAAGGGAGCCCCTGTGGCACATATAGTACCGCTTGCTCAGCGTAATTAAAGGGCGATGGCCAGACCTCGACCTGCGCTTCCCATAAACCAAGCTGATGCACAAAATGATTAAAATTACCATGTACGGATAAAGTCGCCGAGGTAAAAATCCAGCTTTGCTCGTCTGCTTTGTAGCGCGAAAAAATCTGTGCCACAGAAAGGGGCGCGCGATGCAAGCGAAAATAACTGGCTCCGTGTTCCACCCAGCGCACCGACTCCTGCTCTAGCTGCTGAAGTGTTGTCACGTCCGCATCAGGTAATACCGCATGTTTCCCCTGTCGATCCGGTTGTGACCACACAAAAATTTGTGCGCGTAACTGCAAGGCCGTCTTATACGCGGCAGCTAAATCTGGATGATGCTCTTTAAGTAAATCGAGCAGCTTAATGATCTTATCGAGCTTATCTAATAGTTGCGCCAGCGCCTCATCAAAAGCCAAGGCATTAGGTAAGTCCATAAAAGTCGCTTTCTGCCCAGAGAGCTGTTGGATCGGTGCTGCTTGCAAGCGTAAATCCTGCATCGCTTGCTTTAAAGCTCCAGCCACGGCGCTCCAGTCGGCACTACCTTTGGCATGAGCTAAACCTGCTGCCTCAATCAAATGTGCTAAATCATTAATCTGGTGCATCGACACCGTTGTGCCTAAAAACCGAGTAGCCACATCAGGGAGCTGATGAGCCTCGTCAAACACTACCACATCGACTTCCGGCAACAAATCCGTAATACCGTCTTCTCGTAGGGCTAAATCCGCCATAAACAAAGCGTGATTAACAACTACAATATCAGCCTCTTGTGCTTTACGTCGCGCTTTCAGCACAAAGCACTCACCTACGTACGGGCAATCCTGACCCAAACAGTTTTCTCGGGTTGATGTGACGCGATGCCAAATAGGAGCGTCCTCGGGAACAGCGGCCAGCTCACTTTTGTCTCCGCTTTTACTACGCTCTATAAACTGTTGAATGTGTTTAAGCTGTTGGACCTCGTGCTTAGAGCCAAACCCACGCGCATCTTGCTCGTACTTTTCAAAATAATAATGGCAGACATAGTTACCGCGTCCTTTAAGCAACGCCACATTTAACGAGAGCGACAGCGCTTTACGTAAATGCGGTAAATCGCGCTTAAATAGTTGATCCTGTAGCGTACGTGTTCCGGTAGAAATTAACGCTTTGCGCCCACTTAAAAACACAGGCACCAGATAGGCCCATGTTTTACCTGTGCCTGTGCCTGCCTCAGCCACTAGGGTTGAAGGCGTGTCTAAGGCTCGCTGGATGGACTGCGCCAGTTCCAACTGTTGTTGACGGAGAAAATAATGATCTACCGAGGCCGCCAACGGGCCATCATCGGCAAAAACCGCATCAAGATCCTGCAAAAGCATGGGTATGGATTGAAAAGAATTAAAAGCAAAGAAGAGACAAGACTTATCTTGGATCTCAAATCATACTACACTGCTACACTTATGTAGTGAATGCTCACGACGTATTTAGGCTAAACACACCATCAACTATGACAAATACCTCTACGACTGATTCTTCTCGCATTTTCTCCTGGCTCGCTGATGAGCTATCGATTCGGCTCGCCCAAGTTCAAGCCGCTGTTGAACTGCTTGATAATGGTGCTACCGTGCCATTTATTGCGCGCTATCGTAAAGAAGCCACAGGTGGTTTAGACGATAGCGTTTTGCGTGAGCTTGAAGTGCGTTTACTTTATCTCCGAGAGCTAGAGGCACGTCGCACCGCCATCATCGAAAGCATCGAAGAGCAAGGAAAAATGACGCCCGAGCTAGCTACAGCGCTGGACGAGGCCAATACCAAACAGCGATTAGAGGATCTCTACGCTCCGTATAAACCTAAGCGCCGTACACGAGCCCAAATGGCGATCGAAGCGGGTCTGGAAGACCTAGTACAAGCCATTTTAGCGGACCCTCATTGTGATCCTCTACAACTTGCGGGCACCTACCTCAATCCTGAAGCAGGTTTTGACGAAGCAAAAAAAGCCTTAGATGGCGCGCGAGAAATTTTGGCACAGCGCTATGCAGAAAATGCCGACCTGCTCGAAAACCTACGTCAGTATTTATGGCAACACGGGCTGCTATATGCTTCGGTGATCGAGGGCAAAGAAGACGAAGGCGATAAGTTCCGCGACTGGTTTAACTTCTCCGAGTCCCTAAAAACGCTTCCCTCTCATCGGGTACTGGCATTATTGCGGGGGCGTCAACAAGGGATTCTTAGTTTGCGCATTGGTCTACAGCCAGAGCTAGATGCGCTTCAGCCCCACCCATGTGTAGAGCGCGTAGCCCAGCTAATGCAGTGCCCCGCTGACTTTTCCGCTCATGCCGCACCTCAACCCAAATGGCTTGCCGAGGTCTGCCGTATCACCTGGCGGATTAAATTACTCACCGCTTTTGAAACAGAGCTGATTGGGCGTTTGCGCGAAGAGGCTGAGGCCGAGGCCACACGTGTTTTTGCCGCAAATTTACGTGATCTTTTGCTGGCCGCACCGGCCGGTAATAAACGCGTCTTAGGTTTAGACCCTGGTATCCGCACGGGGGTCAAAGTCGCCGCTATCGATGAAACTGGAAAAGTATTGGATACAGCAACGGTGTATCCTTTTGGTGGACGTAAAGATATCGCGGGCACGCAGCAGCGCTTAGCAGCGATGATTCGTCAACACCAAATCCAACTCATCGCCATTGGTAACGGGACCGCTTCGCGCGAAACAGAACAGCTGGTCAAAAACTTATTACAAAGCCAGACAGATTTGTCAGCAGTTCAACATATTGTGGTATCGGAAGCTGGTGCTTCGGTCTATTCTGCCTCTGAGCTTGCTAGCCAAGAATTTCCCGATTTAGATGTCAGCTTGCGCGGTGCCGTTTCCATTGCACGCCGCCTTCAAGATCCCTTAGCAGAGCTTGTTAAAATTGAACCCAAAGCCATTGGCGTAGGACAGTACCAACATGACGTTAACCAACGTGAGCTTGAGCGCTCATTGGATGCGGTGGTAGAGGACTGTGTTAACGCCGTAGGCGTGGATGTGAACACAGCCTCTGCGGCCTTACTAGCACGGGTTTCGGGACTCAATAAAACACTGGCTGAAAACATTGTGGCGTGGCGCGATGAAAATGGCGCTTTCCCCGATAGACAAAGTCTGCTTAAAGTTAAGCGCTTTGGTCCTAAAACGTTTGAGCAAGCCGCTGGTTTTTTACGTATTCCCCAAGGCACAAATCCTTTAGATGCTTCTGCAGTACACCCAGAGGCATACCCCGTCGTAGAGCGTATCCTTGAAAAAATCCAAGCGGATGCGCGCAGTATTATTGGACAAGCCGACGCGCTAAAAGGTCTATCCCCTAAGGATTTTATTGATGAGCGATTCGGATTACCTACCATACAAGATATCTTTACCGAAATTGAAAAGCCGGGACGAGATCCTCGGCCCGAATTCAAAACAGCTCGATTCTTAGACGGTGTCACGGCGATTACGGATCTACAAGTTGGCATGGTCCTAGAGGGGGTAGTAACCAACGTAGCCAATTTTGGAGCTTTTGTAGATATTGGTGTACATCAAGATGGCTTAGTACATATTTCGGCTCTGTCGCATCAGTTTGTCAAAGACCCGCGTGAAGTTGTGCGTGTCGGACAAACCGTCACCGTTAAAGTACTAGAGGTTGATGAGGCCCGCAAACGTATTAGTTTAAGCATGCGCTTAGATGATCATCCTGAGCCCACGCTAAAAAAAGCGGCAGCCAGTACCAAACCACGTGCCTCTCGTCGTCCCGCTCGTCCTGCGCCCGATGTAGCAAATAATGCTATGGCTGCAGCCTTTGCTAAACTCAAACGCTAAGTCATGGCAGATAACAAAACCCTTGCTTTAATCGGTTGTGGCTTAATGGGCGGCTCTTTTGCTTTGGCTGCCCAACAGGCTCACCAAGTCCATCATACTATCGGCTATTCCGTACCCCACGCCTCAGCCCACCACTTTTATGAGCTGGGTATTATCCAGTCGATTGCTGCGAGCGCAGCCGAAGCCGTGGCTCAAGCCGATATCGTCTTGATCGCCGTACCCGTGGCAGCCATGCCCTCCGTGTTTGCTGCTATAGCGCCAGCTTTACCTGATCATGCCCTGATTATGGACGTAGGCAGCACCAAGCGCAGCATTATTCAAGCCGCACAACACCATTTGGGTGCACGCTTTTCCCAATTTATTGCCGCCCACCCAATTGCGGGTAAAGAAAAAGCAGGACATAGTGAGCCTTTTGCTCATCTCTATCAAAATAAAAATGTCATTTTGTGCCCAGAGTCACAATCCAACCCAGCCTACCTAAAGCAAGCCCACTCTTTATGGCAAGCTATTGGGGCGACGCCCATCATCCTGGATGCCGATCAGCACGACCGCGGTCTAGCTGCCGTTAGCCATCTGCCCCATTTATTGGCTTTTGCTTATATGGACGCTTTGCTCCAGCAACCCGACGCAACAGACTTACTCGCCCTAGGTGGCCCAGGCTTTAGGGATTTTTCGCGAATTGCTGGGTGTGACCCAACCATTTGGCGCGATATCCTACCGGATAACCAAGACCAAATCCTCCCCTTACTTCACGCTGTGCGTCAGGCCATCGACACCATTGAAAACGCCATGATGCAACGTGACACCACACAACTCGAAGCCATATTACAGCGTGCCAGCCAAGCACGCATCAACTGGAAATAAGGAGATACTCCATGCGATTTAAACCCATGTTACGTCGTTCAGTGGTGGCTGTTGCCGCCCTTTGCCTCTCAGGCGCAGCCCTCGCACAACAAAACGTCACACGATTAATTGTGCCATTTTCTGCAGGTGGGCCCATTGACATTAGTGCTCGTGTTTTGGCAGAGGGTGTCAAAGAGCATTTAGGCACTGTGATTATCGAAAACAAACCGGGCGCAGGCGGCAACATTGGCTCGGACCTCGTAGCCAAAGCCAAACCCGATGGAAAAACCATTGGGGTTGCGACCCTAGCCTCTCATGCGGTTAACCCTTGGCTCTATAGCAGCATGCCCTATGACGCAGACAAAGACTTTGCTGGGGTTAGTCTCATGGTATATGTGCCCAACGTGCTAGTGATGAATAGCGAACATGCCGAAAAGCTGGGTATCCAGTCCGTGGCTGATTTAATTGCCTATGCCAAAGCCAACCCAGGTAAACTCAACTATGGCTCAGGTGGCAATGGTAGCGGTGGCCACTTAGCGGGCGAGCTCTTTAAAAAGCAAGCAGAAGTCGATATTGTTCATATCCCCTATAATGGTGGCGCTCCTGCTCAAATGGCTTTGCTTTCTGCCGAAGTAGATTTCACTTTTGACAACCTCGCCACTGCCGCCCCCAATATTCAAAACGGTAAACTCAAAGCTTTGGCCGTAACTACAGATGAGCGCTCCGATGTCTTACCTGACATCCCAACTGTTAAAGAAAGCGGCTTGGATGACTTTTCTGTAGCTACTTGGTGGGGTCTGGTTGCCCCAGCCGGTACGCCCGAAGCCGAAATCAAAAAACTCAACGAAGCCTTTGTCGCCGCCATGAACAGCGACAAAGCCAAAGAGCGCTTTGCTGGCCTGCTAATCACACCCACCCCTAGCAGCCCAGAAGCCTTTGATCAGCTCATGCAAGAAGAACGCACACGCTACAAACAAATTGTAGAAGATGCCGGTGCACGGGTCGATTAAGACGTACCACCCCAGCCCCGCTTAGTGTGGGGCTTGGGCATCGATGCTTTGTAAGCGCCCTATCACTAAATCGATAAACTCCTCCATCAGCTCTGGCAAACGCCGCCCCTGCATCACTTGTACCTGCACGACTCGAGCGTGCATCTCGGCATTACGAATTGGTACGGCCACTAAGCCCGAAGCATTCAACCGCCCCGCCACTGAAATATAGCTCGCAAATAAAATCGCCTGACTATCACGCACATAAGCATGTAAGGCTTCTGCATGATTACTATAAACAGAAGGCTCCACCCATTTTCCAGTCATATTACACGCCAATTGATATAGCTTATAAGTGGACGTATTACGATCGGTAAGAGCTAAAGGATATTGCTGCACATCATCTAAACGTAACCGTTTGCGCCGGGCAAGCGGATGGTTTTTTGCCATAATCGCCAAGGCGGGCGCCTCGCAAGAAAATCGTACCGCCACCGTTTCTGATGGCGTTGTACTAAAGGTAATAGCAATATCTGCATCACCCATCGCCACCCGTTCCGTAGCCACTTTTGCACTACTCACAAACACGTCAAAACGGCTTTGTGGATGCACCAGACTAAATTGCGCCATCAAACTGGGAATCAGCTCATGGGCGACCCCCTGCGTGCAAGCTAAACGGATGGGATGTTTAGCGGTATCGCTTAAACCTGCTATCGCCTGAAATGTAGACTCGGTTTCCAAGTTCACCCGCCGTACATGCTTTAATAAAATTTGTCCGGCTGGTGTCAATAACATACCGCGCGCACTTCGCTCAAACAACTCTGCCCCAACGCGCTGCTCCAATTGATGAATTTGCCGACTAATTGCCGACACAGCCACATGTAAGCTTTCTGAGGCAGCACTTAAACTTCCTTGCTGCGCCACCTCGTAAAAATACTTAAAAGCTAAGGATTGCATAGCTAACTCATTGATTTATATAAAAATAAAAAATAACACAGTCTTAGATAAGACTAGGGTTTTCCCTAAAAACCCTTTCTAAAAAAAGCAAACCGTTCTCTAAATCTTATGATTGTATAGAAAACAACCTCTCTATATACTACTTTTTGCATAACTATTTCTGTTGATTTCAGTTGGAGACACTATGCGTTTCGAATTTAC
>NZ_JASLIX010000111.1:0-5880 GCF_030152715.1 Paenalcaligenes sp. | reverse complement strand
CGAAAATCTCCCGAACGATCGTTATCATATTCTAAGAAAAAAGCGTCCACATTCACTGAGCCAAACAGCAACTCAGCAACAGGCTCGTAGCCCCCCGAAGAGATCCACGTCGAACGGAAATTACCCCGACACACATGCAGCCCCACCACTAAATCATCTGGCTTGCCCTCTAGGACTCGATTTAGTACATCGGCATACGTTTTAGCGAGCGCGTCGGGATCATCCCCCCGCTCTCGCACGAGCTGCTTTTGCTCTTCAGAACATAAATAACCCCATACCGTGTCATCTAATTGCAGATAACGACAGCCCGCTGCATAAAAAGCTGCCAACGCATCTCTATAGGTCTGCACCAAGTCATCAAAGAACTCGTCCAAATTTGGATAAATCTCAGGGCTGACCACATCTCGCCCACCACGAAAGTGCAACACACTGGGGCTTGGAATCGTCATCTTTGGCGTCGCACCCGTCTGTAAAGACTGCAAAAACGCAAAATCTTGCAACATGGGGTGATCCCCAAACCGTACCCTGCCGGTGACCCGTACATTATGCGATTTTGTCTGCACCCCAGAAAATTGGATCCCCTCTTGTGTGTCGTAACGCTCTACACCCTCTAGGCCATCAAAAAAATCAAAGTGCCACCATGTACGTCTAAACTCTCCGTCTGTCACCACTTGCAAACCACAAGCACATTGACGCTCTACGGAGTAACGGATGGCTTTGTCTTCCTCTGCCCGTAATGCTTGCGCCGACATCATCCCTTTCTCAAAATCATGACGCGCTTTTTTAAGCGCTGCCGGGCGCAAATAACTACCAACAACATCCGCACGAAAAGGGGGCAAAGACCGAAACAAAGACATGTAAAACCTCTAAAAAAAACATCGCCATGCCGCAGCATGGCGTAAACATCGAAGCTCTCCATCATAGGCGGTTTAGAGGTTAAAAATGACGATACTTTTTCAAAACAACATGAGTTATTTTCATGTTATGTCTTTATATAAACTAATTACATGCTTATAACCCCCATCATTCTGAAAATTTCTCAACAAAACGTATTTTTTGTAAACAACCTCGCATCATTACTTTTTTAGCTGGTCATAACTAGTATGACTCTGACTACTGTAATAAAGCCATAGAGTCTTATCCTGCCACCGCCCCAGCTGAATACCGGCCTGAAGATAAATTTAAGCCTAAATTAGAAAAATTCAATTATCCTCATTGACTCATAAAAATAATCTTCCGAGTGAAAACCCAAATCACAATTACCCATAAATGGAGAATCTACTGGATAAATACTTATACGCTGGGCATCCCACTGATCAATTGGAAAAAAAGCGCCCCCAGGTTCATTATGCAAATAGAAATCTCCTTGTGTTGCATTACAATGCTCACAATGATTCATATAATAGCGAACACCGGCTTTTTTACTGTAAGCAATACTATATTTTTTCGTCAGTTTTTGCATATGACTTATTACTGAAACTGCTAAGCCATCGACCATTGAAGTAATACTAAAACCACCTGGGGAAGTCCAATAACCAATATCCTCATCCTCACTCTCATAATATTCATATTCAGGCGGGAGTAAAAAAGAAAAAACTGAAGTTATTTCTTTACAACGCCAACACCCTGTCTGCGACTTAATAATAAAGTAATGTGGTGCTCTAACTGAATACTCTGGGGAGTCTAAATTAGATATTGGCTGCGATTGCGGCAACCAGCACATAAATGGATCTAGATTCATTTCAGTAGATATATACCAAGTTTTTTGAACAGGATCCCAGCGAGCCCCTAATGCTTTAGCCTCATCCTTCTGAGAAAATGGCACTTGTAAATTTATACGAGTCATCCTACAGCTCCTATAATTGAATCAGCGCTTTGGCTGCAAACAGATAAAGTAAATGGAACTGGATATGGAGGAGTGAGCCAGATCAAAAAATGAAAAATAGCTAAAAACAACCCTCCTCTCTAAGCACGTCAAAATTCGCACAAAATTGTGGGAAAAGCCTCGCTAGTTGGCATTAGATACTGCTGACCACTTTGGGCTGTAAGAAAACAAATATTAAAATAGTTATTATTCGAAAGATATTTATTCGCTACGGCTATGATAAAAATATAAATAAGACCTAGAGGTGCAATTAAGATAGCCATGCTCCAGCAAACAGCCATAGTCATAAGTTTAACGATTAGCATCACCGTAGCATTCACAAAACCGACTACACTTTCATAGACCCATAGTTTTTCGCGGCATTGCACTGTGGCTACCGAAATATCTAAGTTTCCATATGAACTAAAATCGCCCCTATTGTCACTTAAACATGTCCGCATCAACGCATTCTTTGTAGTATATACTATACAATATATAAATTTATATAATGTTAAGGATAGAGACATGATGACACTTGTGGGATGGCTCAATCAAAACCTGAGATTCAGTATCCCTTTAGTTATGCTGCTAGGACTGATAACGGGACTACTGAGCGAAAGCCACGTACTTAAACTCTGGATTGCTCCATTGACCCTACTTATGGTGTACCCCATGATGGTAGGGATACGTCTTAAACAGCTTTTACAAACCGACACGATTAACGTACAAAGCTGGGCCTTAGGCATTAACTTTATCATTATTCCAGCGCTCGCCTATGGCTTGGGTAGGCTCTTTTTTACTGACCAACCCACACTAGCGTTAGGCTTATTATTAGCAGCGCTATTACCCACCAGTGGCATGACTATCTCTTGGACTGGTTTTGCTAAGGGCAATGTTCCTGCAGCGATTCAAATTACCATTATTGGCCTTTTTACTGGCTCAGTTCTTACCCCTTTGTATGTGCAGTATTTACTCGGAGCCCATATACCGATGGAGCTCGGAGCCGTTTTCAAGCAGATTCTTCTTTTTATTGCTCTACCCTTACTAGCCGGCCAGCTTACGCGCTATCTACTTATCAAACGTTATGGACAAGCTCATTTCCAGCAACACCTAGGCCCTAAATTTCCACGCTTTTCTACTTTAGGGGTCTTAGGTATTGTCTTTGTAGCTATGGCCATTAAAGCTAACGATTTAATACGTTCTCCTACACTTATTATCGCTATCCTCATTCCAGTGCTTATTCTTTACACATTAAACTATGTCATTAGCACCGTGATTGCCCGCCGTTATTTACATCGTGGTGATGGTATCGCATTAGTGTATGGCACCGTGATGCGTAATTTATCTATAGCACTGGCTCTAGCCATGACAGCTTTTGGCGATGCTGGCGCTGAAGCAGCACTATTGATAGCGCTTGCTTATATTATTCAGGTGCAATCTGCAGCATGGTATGTAAAATGGTCTGACAAGATTTTCCCAACGTCTAAATAAGCCTGCTCTGCACACGCTACCTCTGTTTCTTGATCATTATGCAGGTACGCAGATAGCATATATCGGCACTGTAAATGATTGTAATGACCCAGCATCGCTTCGCCGTAAGCTTCCTGAAGGTCTTTCAGCGACGCACTTTTACGCTTCGCCGTCCAGCGTTCAATGTCGTGCTCCATTGCGATACTCATGATCGTTTTTCTCCAGAATCCAACTGAAGTTGAGCAGTAATTTCGTTTTATATGTATTAGAAATAGAATGAACAATTTGTACTCTGCATGAAATCTACTCCCTTGTACAGAATTGGTGTAAGTTCTGGCCTTTTGCTGTAACGCATGATGTAGTCATAGCTTTCTCCTGTAAGACACACCCGCAGAGTAAAATAACCTTTAATACATTAGCCAATCTCTAGCTGGTTAATGTTCAGACAACAGTTTTTTACACTCACTGCAATAAACCTTCCTACTTTTTTGTATATCATCAAAGACTTCTTCCAAAGCCTGTTTATCCTCTGGCGTCAAGGCATCCAATGCCTCAATAAACCTACTCCACGTCTTCTGTAAAGGCTCCCCAACAGTTGACCGGATAGAGCCGTCCTTTACCCTACCCCAAAAGATATATGGCTCAATGGTATTGCTAACTTCAATACCAAACTTATCACCATGATAATTCTTCACTAGCGTCATATAATCAGAAAACTCAGACGACAGTAGCACACTGGCTTCAAAACAATAACGCCCTGCAGCTATCCCGTTGACTATACCAATCAGATCATCCGTAACCTCCCCTCCCTTAAAAGTGATCAGAGTACGATCAGCCAAAAACTCAATATTTACATGCATATACTGCCCCTCCCAAAACTGAGTTGACCAAAGCCCACAGGGTCAAGTTTTCAATCTCTACATCAGTCTCTCCAGTACGGGATTACCACAGTTCCGTTGCTATTCATGTGTGAACGAACAAAACAGATGAGAGCTAGCCTTCCCCCTTAGAAGTAAAAACTGCACGTTAACTCTATCCTTATTTCCTCTAGCATCATGGTTCTTAACATAGCCATACCCTATTTTAGGTCATAAGACATCCTATGCTTTACAAGTGACAAGGTTTAATTTGAGATCAGAGATGTGTCTAACTATATTTCACGACCAGTTGCTTACTACTTCATAACCTAAAATTCCTTTTCATCAAAGGCTATCCTGGCATGAGCCACTACTGGCAACACCTCACCATTTTTATCAATATAAAAATAGTGTCGCTTGTTGCGTTGATCTACACGTCCATCAATATACGCCAACAAAGGAAACCCGGCCGCTAAATCTCTGATCGGCCCCCAATGCATCGGTGCATCAGCATGGTATATTCCATCCAAAATCATCGGAAAAACCTCATTGCGCTGATCATCAAACAACCCTACATGGTTTTTTTTAATTGCACCATATCTGGGCACATCATTATATAAAAACAGGGTTTTATACTCAGGCGCTAACCGCTCGGTGCCTTGCCAATCGTATATCCCAAAAGAATCATTACGCCGTACAGGGTCATAAGCACCAACAATAATTTCCTGTTCAGCAGCACGAGTCAGCGGGGCTTCGTAGGAGTCCGGCGAAGACCACGTCCTAATAGGACCTGAAAACATAGGCTCACCATCGGGGCGTAGATAAATCGTTTCCCAGAAGCGTTTTTTATTTTGCCGAGACAACGCGATAAACCCCGAATCATTTCGTAAGGCCAGATCATAATCCAGCGGAAAAATCTCTTTTCCTTTGTCATTGATCACGCCAAATTTGTCGTCATTTTCTACAATGATCAAACCATTGCTTGCGTCACCAATAAGATCATAAGGCGCACTGATGATTTTCTGTGCCTGTGCATCATATAAGAAGCTTTTCCCATCTTTGAATACCGTCCACAGCCCCTCTTGGGACAGTGGCTCGTACTCTTTAAACGGTAACTCAATCATCTTTTGCTGCGCAGCATCCCACCAATGATAAAGGCTTTCTCCTTCTTGTTGTTGGTCATAAGGGAGTCGTAAACGCATGATCTTATCCGTTTTGACAGGGTCAATCCATGCATAGCGAGGTGGAACTAACTCTTTGCCAGTACGTATATTAATCAAGCCATAACCGCTGTCTTGCTTAAAAGACAGTAGCTCTGGCAGCTGTAAACTTAATGAGTCATATACTGGTGGGAGCACCTCTGTGCCATCAAGCTTATAAAGTCCGCTCATCCCACCCTTCTCTACCAAAATATAGGGATGCTCGGCGTGCTCTGGCGCCCAATAACGAATATTGTCAAATGTGGGCTCAACTAAAACCCCCTCATCCGCGAAATACCAACCACGTAATTTTCCTTTGTGTACTTTGAGTACATTGGTATCTACCCATTCATTGGATTCGTCCTTGCGGGCTTCAATACTATAACCATCATATTGTGCTGGCACTAATACCGTCCCGCTTAAATCACGCAGTTCTACCTGGCCCTTCTTATTATGGTGAACAAGAAAATAATCCTGTCTTAAGCGGCTG
>NZ_JASLIX010000089.1:0-32123 GCF_030152715.1 Paenalcaligenes sp. | reverse complement strand
CACAAAATGGGCGTGTCTGCTCAGAAAGTGGCGGAGACTACATATCGGATCCAGGGCGGCGTTCCTTTTTCGCCGTCTCGGGCCGACTTGTTTTTGGGGAATGCGGGCACGGCTGTTCGTTCTCTGACCGCAGCCCTTGCGTTGATGGGGGGCGAGTTCACGCTCTCCGGTATTCCTCGTATGCATGAGCGTCCGATCGGTGATTTGGTTGATGCATTGCGAGCCGCGGGAGCACAGATAGACTATCTGGGTAATGATGGCTACCCCCCGCTGCGTATACGTTCGCCACAGCTAAATATTTCTCAGCCTATTCGTGTTAAAGGCTCGGTCTCCAGTCAGTTTTTAACGGCTTTGCTTATGGCGGCGCCTATAGCGACACAACAGTGTCAGCAAGATTTAGTGATCGAGGTCGAGGGCACACTGATCTCACAGCCATATATTGCGATTACCTTAGACATGATGGCGCGTTTTGGCGTGCAGGTAGAGCATGACGCAAACTGGCAGCGTTTTGTAGTGAGCAAATCCGCGCGTTACCAGTCACCAGAAACATTACACGTAGAAGGTGATGCCTCTTCTGCCTCGTATTTTTTGGCATTAGGTACGATTGCGGGTGGGCCGATTCGTATCGAGGGCGTAGGTGCTTTATCCGTTCAGGGTGACGTGCAGTTTGCCAACGTGATGCAGCAGATGGGGGCAGAGGTGCAGTTTGAACCTAATGCAATGGTGGTACGTGGAAAAAAGGTAGCGGCCGGAGAAAAACTGCGCGCTTTTGATATGGATTTTAACTTGATCCCCGATGCTGCTATGACGGCGGCAGCGATAGCCATTTATGCAGATGGACCATGCACACTACGTAATATTGCGAGCTGGCGCGTGAAAGAAACGGATCGTATTGATGCCATGCAAAATGAGCTACGCCAAATCGGGGCCCAGGTGGAATCAGGGCCGGATTGGTTACGGGTTTATCCTATCGCACCAGAGCAGTGGCGTTCAGCACGTATACATACATACGATGATCATCGTATGGCGATGTGTTTATCTTTGGCTGTGTTCGGGGGGGTACCTCAAACCATATTAGACCCCAACTGCGTTAGTAAAACCTTTCCCCGCTATTTCTCTGTCTTTAATGAGTTGGTGCAATAAATGGTCTCCTCTAATACGCCTGTTATTACGATTGATGGACCAACCGCTTCGGGCAAAGGTACGGTAGCTAGCCGCGTTGCGCAACAATTGGGTTGGCACGTCTTAGATAGCGGTGCTTTATATCGGCTTACCGCATTAGCGTGTGAGCAAAATATGATTGATAGCGATGAGGAATCTGCTGTTGCACAACAAGCGCAAGCATTGGTTGTGCATTTTTCAGCAGGGCGTAGCTATTTGAATCAGGTTGATGTCACGGATGCACTTCGACAAGAACACATTGGCTTGTTAGCGTCTAAAATAGCCGCTTATCCGGCGGTACGAGAGGCGTTGTTAGCTCGACAGCGTGCTTTTCAAACCGGTAAAGGCTTAGTTGCAGATGGGCGCGATATGGGTACGGTGGTTTTTCCTAATGCACCGCTGAAAATCTTCCTTGTTGCAGATGTGCAATCACGAGCCCAAAGACGCTATAAACAGTTGATAGATAAAGGCATATCTGCTAATCTTTCAGATCTATTAGTTGATTTACAAGCCCGTGATTTACGGGATACGAATCGAGCCGTTGCTCCATTAAAGCCGGCGCAGGATGCGTATATCCTTGATTCCTCATCATTATCCATTGATGAGACCGTAAATCAGGTGTTGCAATATTGGGCAAATGCTCAATCCACATTCAGGTGTCGATAATGACGGCGGTATTGTCATTATTGATGTGTTTTTCACTCCGCTGGGCAAATACGCTCCAGTGTGCTTTTACAAAGCCAGTAATGGCTGATGGAATTATTTAATGTCCTCCATCTCTACTACCGATGTATTAGGCGGCGAAAGCTTTGCCGATTTATTTGAAGAAAGCCTTCAGTCCCAAGACCTAAAAGCCGGAGAGGTCATTTCCGCCGAAGTCTTGCGTATTGACCATAACTACGTTTTGGTTAACGCCGGTCTAAAATCCGAGTCCTTGATCCCTATCGAAGAGTTCTTAAACGATCAGGGCGAGCTCGAAGTAGAACCCGGTGATTACGTTTCCGTTGCTATCGATGCTTTTGAAAACGGTTACGGTGACACGATCCTATCGCGTGATCGCGCCAAACGTCTATCGGCATGGTTGTCTCTAGAACAAGCTTTGGAATCTGGCGAGCTCGTCACCGGTACCATCACTGGCAAGGTCAAAGGCGGTATGACTGTAATGACCAATGGTATCCGTGCGTTCTTGCCCGGTTCCTTGGTTGATTTACGTCCTGTAAAAGACACCACCCCATACGAAGGCAAAACCGTCGAGTTTAAAGTGATTAAACTCGATCGTAAGCGTAATAACGTTGTGCTTTCTCGTCGTGCAGTGCTCGAAGCCAGCATGGGCGAAGAGCGTCAGAAACTACTCGAAACCCTCACCGAAGGTATTGTTGTTAAGGGTATTGTAAAAAACATTACCGACTACGGCGCTTTCGTGGACTTGGGTGGTATTGACGGTCTATTGCACATCACTGACATGGCATGGCGTCGTGTTCGTCATCCTTCCGAAGTATTGCAGGTCGGAGAGGAAATCGAAGCCAAGGTCCTAAAATTTGATCAAGAGCGTAGCCGTGTTTCCTTAGGTGTGAAACAGCTTGGCGAAGACCCATGGATCGGTTTATCCCGTCGTTACCCACAGGGTACACGTCTATTCGGTAAAGTGACCAACTTGACTGATTACGGCGCATTTGTCGAGGTCGAAGACGGTATCGAGGGTCTAGTACACGTGTCTGAAATGGACTGGACCAACAAAAACGTTGACCCACGTAAAGTCGTAACACTAGGCGAAGAAGTCGAAGTCATGGTGTTGGATATTGACGAGGATCGTCGTCGTATTTCCTTGGGTATGAAGCAGTGCCGTCCTAACCCATGGGAGGAGTTCGCTCTGAACTTCAAACGTGGTGATAAAGTACGCGGCGCAATTAAATCCATCACTGACTTTGGTGTGTTCGTTGGCCTAGACGGTGGTATCGACGGTTTGGTTCACTTGTCCGACCTCTCCTGGACTGACAGTGGCGAAGAAGCGGTACGCAACTACAAAAAAGGCGACGAAGTGGATGCGATTGTGCTCGGTATTGATACCGAAAAAGAGCGCATTTCCTTGGGTATTAAACAGCTCGAAGGCGATCCTTTCAACAACTATGTATCGGCAAATGATAAAGGTGCAGTAGTTACCGGTACTGTGAAATCCGTAGAGCCCAAAGGCGCTGTGGTGACACTATCGGTTGACGTTGAAGGCTACCTACGCGCTTCGGAAATCTCTGCTGGTCGTGTTGAAGACGCTACCACCGCTCTCAAAGAGGGCGATGAGGTAGAAGCCATGATCATCAACGTGGATCGCAAAGCCCGTAGCATTCAGTTGTCTATCAAAGCCATTGATAGCGCAGAAACTGCACAAAACATGCAGCGTCTATCTGATGCCAGTGCCTCTGCAGGTACCACCAACCTTGGTGCGCTATTACGTGCTCAATTAGAACAGCAGCGTGAAGACGCTGAGTAAAGCGTGACTAAGTCCGAACTGATTGCACGTTTGGCCAGCAGCTATCCGCAGCTGGCCCACAAGGACACAGAGCTAACGGTAAAAACCATATTAGATGCGATGACGGCTGCTTTAGTTAGTGGCAAGCGTATCGAAATTCGTGGGTTTGGTAGTTTTTCATTATCAACACGTGCCCCACGTATTGGTCGCAACCCGCGCTCTGGTGAAAAGGTTCTTGTGCCTGCCAAACAAGTTCCTCACTTTAAAGCAGGAAAAGAGTTACGAGAACGTGTTGATCAAGCATTTTTAGCACAGCAGCGCGACTCGTAAATCGTACCCAATCGAACAGGCTCATTATGAGCCTGTTTTTGCGTCTGTGCTATTTAGGCGTTTGCCTTTACAATCAGAACATCACATTATTTGTTGGAGCTATTTATGCGCTATCTCGTATGGGTATTGCGGCTGCTGGTTTTTGTGGTGGTGCTTTTATTCGCATTAAAAAATACAGAGCCAGTTAAAGTTAGCTTTTTTGCTGATTATGCCTTGGCGAATGTGCCATTGATTGTAGTGATGTTGGTGGCATTTTTATTAGGCTTAATGCTTGGTCTATTGTTAATGGTGTTACATGTAATGCGTAAAAAGCGTGAAATTACCAAATTAAAACGCGATGTGGCTCAATTAAAGGATAAGCTTAAGAACCCGGAAGTGCCTGCAGATCCTGTAGCCGCTGAAACGATTGCGCCATTAGCCCCCTTATAAGCCGAGGTATGTAGCGTGGATTTTGAACCGTGGTGGCTCATATTTGTGCCTGTGTTTTTTGGGTTAGGCTGGATTGCTGCCCGTGTTGATTTTAAGCAAATGCTCTCAGAGAGTCGACAGCTACCTGATTCCTATTTTAAAGGCTTAAATTTTTTACTTAATGAAGAGCCAGATCGAGCGATCGATGCTTTTATCGAGGTTGCCAAGCTAGATACGGAAACAACAGAGTTGCACTTTGCTTTGGGTAGTCTTTTTAGGCGTCGAGGCGAAATGGAGCGCGCGATTCGTGTCCATCAAAGTTTATTGGCGCGTACCGATCTACCGCAAGTTGACCGTGAAAATGCTCAGTTTGAAATTGCTCAGGATTTTCTGAAAGCGGGGATGTTGGATCGTGCCGAAGCCGCTTTTGAGGCTGTTTCCACTGGACGGCATGCTATTGCAGCCGTGCGTGCGCTGATTTATATCTATGAGTCCGGCCATGATTGGCCTAAAGCCATTGAGGCTGTCCGACGTTTACGCACACTTGTCGATGAGCCGGTACCACAATTGGTGCATTATCAGTGTGAGCAAGCCGAGGCAGCGCTTAAACGTCGCGAGCCGAACTTAATACAAGCAGAGCAAGCGCTTAACGAAGCAGAAAAAGCGGCAAAAGAGCTTGGGCAAAAAGAAGGGAGTCGCGCCTCGACCGCACGTATTTTTATGTTGCGAGCTCAGCTTGCCTACTTGCAAAACGATTACGCTCTACAGTTATTTTATTTACAAGAGGTGTTGCGAGTAGCGCCACAGTATGCGGGCTTAATTGCTGCTGAGTTAATGCAGTGCTATAGCCAACAAGAGCAAGCGCCACAAGGGTTAGCGTTGCTACAAAAGCATTATGAACAATACCCATCGATTGATGTTTTTGCCCAGATATTTAAAGCGCTAAGACAGCAGCAAGGGGCAACGGCAGCATGGACGTTTGCCCGTCAAGCCTTACAGCAGCATCCCTCTTTGTTGGGTTTGGATCGAAGTCTGCAGTTTGAACTACAGCATCCCGATAATCCAGATGCGCAGCATGTACTGGGTGGGGATTTGCATTTGTTGCGTACCCTAGTGCATAAGCATACTCAACGCTTAGATAAATATGCGTGTCAACATTGTGGATTTGAAGCCAAGCATTTTTATTGGCAGTGCCCAGGCTGCACCCAATGGGAAAGCTATGCACCCAAGCGTCTCGAGGAGCTCCAGGCATGATGTTTCCTCAAGCAGAGCGTATTGCTTCTCTACGTATATTGGTAGTAGGGGATGTGATGTTAGACCGCTATTGGTTTGGTGAGGTCAATCGTATTTCCCCCGAGGCTCCTGTGCCTGTAGTCAAAGTGGCACGTAAAGAGGATCGCTTAGGGGGGGCCGCGAACGTGGCTCGTAACTGTGTCGCTTTAGGGGCGCAGGCCACACTCATAGGGTTAGTGGGGCAGGACGAGGCTGGGCAAACGATAGCAGCATTGTGTAAAGAAGCTGGCGTTGTCGCGCAGTTATGTCATGATCAGGAACAGCCCACTATACAAAAATTACGTGTACTAGGGCGGCAGCAACAACTATTGCGCGTGGATTTTGAAAATCCGCCTTCTGCTACCTCATTAGCACAGTTAGCACAGACCTTTACACAGCAGCTCGCGTTGCACGATGTGGTGGTGTTTTCGGACTACGCTAAGGGAGCATTAACGTCCATTGAGCCATTGATTGCTTTAGCTAAGCAGCAACACAAGCCCGTTTTGGTTGATCCCAAAGGCGATAACTATAGCCGTTATTATGGGGCAAGCAGTATTACTCCAAATCGTCTTGAGATGCAGCAGGCAGTTGGTTCTTGGCAAAGTGAAGACGAACTAACGCAAAAAGCGCAGCAGTTACGTCAGCAACTTGGCTTAGAGGCTTTGCTCATTACTCGCTCAGAACAGGGGATGACGATTTACACCGAAACAGGGCGGGCCCATACCGTGGCACAAGCACAAGAGGTGTTCGATGTTTCTGGGGCAGGGGATACCGTATTGGCTACATTAGCAGTAGCGAGAGCGGCTGGGCTGAGCTGGAATGAAGCGATGTACTGGGCCAATAAAGCCGGCAGTATTGTGGTAGGGAAATTAGGCACATCAACGGTGACAGCAGAGGAATTGCGATGATAGTAGTAACAGGGGGAGCTGGCTTTATTGGCAGCAACTTAGTATTAGGTCTGAATCAAATTGGGATTAATGACATTTTGGTGGTGGATGACCTGCAGCAAGGGGATAAATTTCAAAACCTAGTCCAAGCGGATATTGCCGACTATATGGATAAAGCGGTATTTAGAGATTTACTTTTGCGCCAAGGGCTACCAAAAATCCAAGCTGTTTTGCATCAAGGGGCGTGCTCAGATACCACGGAACGCGATGGACGTTACATGATGGATAATAACTATCGTGTGACCTTAGAGCTATTCGAATATTGCCAAAGTCGAAATGTCCCTTTGGTGTATGCCTCTTCAGCCGCGGTTTATGGGGCGGGGCCGCATTATGCCGAGGACCCCAACAATGAGGCACCCTTAAACGTATACGGTTATTCGAAATATCTTTTTGATCAGGTATTGCGCCGCCATTTAGCACATCTGACAGCACCCGTCGTAGGGCTACGCTATTTTAATGTGTATGGCCCCCAAGAAAATCATAAAGGGCGTATGGCTTCGGTAGCCTTACACAATATGCACCAATACAAAAAAGAAGGCTGTGTGCGTTTGTTTGGTGCGTGGGACGGCTACCCTAACGGGGGGCAGCAGCGTGATTTTGTCTACATTGACGATGTGGTCAAAGTGAATCTGCACTTTTTGCAACATCAAGTATCGGGGATATTTAATTGTGGTAGCGGTCGTGCACAGCCTTTTAATGACGTGGCGCATACAGTTGTTAACACAATGCGTGAACTAGACGGTTTGCCGGCACTTACGCTAGAGCAAATGGTAGAGCAACAAGTGTTGCAATACATTGATTTCCCCGAAGATCTTAAAGGTCGTTATCAAAGCCATACGCAAGCAGACCTAACACAGCTACGAGCCGCTGGATACACAGAAAGTTTTGTGGATGTGCAAACAGGGGTGCGTGACTATGTATTGAAACAACATAAGTGGCTATAGGATTTTTTTAGCTGCGTAATTTTGCGAACTAGGCGCCATTTCCTTCTTAGTGAATACTAGGAAAAAACGAAGGAGGTCATAATGCGTCTAGTTCAATTTTTTTCTAATCCGTTATTTTGGGTACGCTTAGCGGTATTGCTAGTCAGTTGTTTGGTCGCATTTCAAGCAGGTGCTGTGGACTTGAACAGTGCCTCAGCCACACAGCTACAGCAAATAAAAGGGATTGGGCCAAAAATGGCACAACGAATCCTCGAAGAGCGTGAGCGTGGTGGTCCTTATGTTTCTTTTCAGGATTTGTCGGATCGAGTCAAAGGTATTGGGGCTAAACGTTTACAGGGGTTAATTGATGCTGGTTTGCAGTTAACGCCAGCTACCAATGCTTTACCTGTAGACAAAAATACAAAAAAAGCCCCTAAAACGTAGTCGAATCAGTATCATATATAGAGAGATATGAGTTGTCATATCAAAGATGCTTATAGGGATTGCAATGAAAAATTACCCAACCATAGAGGACACCATTGGGATGACGCCATTGGTGCGTCTACAACGTTTACCAGAGCAGTACCAAGTCGGTCGTGGAAATGTGATTTTAGCCAAGCTAGAAGGCAATAACCCAGCTGGGTCCGTTAAAGATCGAGCTGCGAGCTCAATGATTCGTATGGCCGAAGCGCGGGGGCTAATTAAACCAGGTGACACGCTAATCGAAGCCACCAGTGGCAATACGGGTATTGCTTTAGCCATGATTGCCGCGGTGCGTGGCTATAAAATGATTCTTATCATGCCGGATAATTTATCCGTAGAGCGTCGTGCCTCGATGACTGCCTATGGAGCGCAGTTGATTTTGACCCCCGCTGATGCAGGTGGTATGGAATACGCGCGTGATCTAGCCCTATCTATGCAGGCCGAGGGTAAGGGGTTGGTATTGGACCAATTTGCCAACGAGGATAATCCTTTAGCCCACATCCAAGGTACAGGGCCTGAGCTCTGGGAGCAAACAGAGGGGCAAATTACGCATTTTGTCAGCGCTATGGGGACGACAGGAACCATTATGGGGGTTGGTAACTATTTGCGTGCTAAAAATCCCGATATCCAAATTATTGGTGCGCAACCTGCCGAGGGGGCACAAATTCCGGGCATTCGTAAGTGGCCCGAGGAATATTTGCCTAAGATCTATGACCCCTCCAAAGTCGATGCGCTCGAAGCGATTACCCAAGATGAGGCCGAGAATATGGCACGCGAGCTTGCGGCTAAAGAGGGGATTTTTGCGGGTATATCCTCCGCGGGCGCTTTAGTAGCGGCGTTACGCGTGGCACAGCGTGTAGAAAATGCCACCATAGCTTTTATTGTGTGCGACCGTGGGGACCGTTATTTATCTACCGGTGTGTTTAATTAGATTTTTGAGATTGTATTGATGAGTGCCCTGCTTCGCGTATTGCGAGCAGGGCTTTTTTTTTATTTATAGAAGCGTTGGGCGAGCAGTTGAGCAAAATCTGCAACCGTGGCAGCATAAAAATAGCTGCGGTTATAGGCGGTGATCGCAAAGAAGTTTTGGGTGGCAAGCCGATACTCAGCTGTACCTTTAGACTCCTCTACTAGGTTAATGATGCCAAGTGGTGTATGTTGCCATGTCTTAGGCAAAGGTTTGGAGACAGAGACAGCTTGAGCGTTTTGGATCTGTTGCCAGGTTAGTGTGGGAGCCAAACCGCCATCAACCAGAGATTTAGCTTGTTTTTCATGAATCGTAGCAGGAATAAATACAGGGAGCTCGGGCTTCCAGCCATGCTCAATTAAAAAATTGG
This sequence comes from Paenalcaligenes sp., assembly GCF_030152715.1. NCBI lineage: Bacteria > Pseudomonadati > Pseudomonadota > Betaproteobacteria > Burkholderiales > Alcaligenaceae > Paenalcaligenes > Paenalcaligenes sp. The sequence goes on along the minus strand of NZ_JASLIX010000089.1, from coordinate 22,798 downwards.
CAACAGAAGCACTTACGTCGGCAATGGAGTGATAAAGATCGATTTTGCCATCGCCGTCAGCATCGACTGCATAGCGCATTAAACTACCAGGCATAAATTGAGGTAGCCCCATTGCACCGGCAAAGGAGCCAGTTGCATCATAAGCATTGATCTTCCCCTGATGATGCAGCACAATCAGATCAGCCAGTTGATCGCGAAATAGTTGACCACGCTCAGGGCGTGAGTTATCAGGATAGCTGAAACCGAGTGTTAATAGGGCATCGACGACACGAAAGTCACCTGTATAGCGCCCATAGATAGTTTCCACTCCAATAATCGACACAATGATTTCAGGGGGAATACCATAGCGGTCGGCAATTGGGTTGATGACAGAGGCATGCTTTTGCCAAAAATCAAGCCCTGCTTGAATGCGAATGGGCTCAATAAAACGGTTTTTGTAGGTAGACCAGCTGCGTTTAATTTGCCCTTTATTAGGCGCCATAAGACGCGCTGCTTGTGCATTATAAGAAGCTGACTGCAGAATGGACTGAATAAGCTCGAATGGGATTTGATTTTTTAGAGCGAGCTCTTGCGCCCAGCTGTGAAGATAGGGGCTCAGTGAACCGTCGGCTTGAAAATAATCTTGGCGTCCCTGAATAGAGTTTCCGCTCTTAGGGTGGACAACTTCTGCTTTTGGGGCTGGTGCGCTTTGAGTTGTGGTGGTATGAATAGAAGAAGTCGGGGTGGTTGGTGGATGAGAGTTAGACGTTGCGCATCCTGCCAACAACAAACTATAAAAACCAGCGTGAATAAAGCGCATATTTTTTAACATACTCGAACCTTATGGAGACAATTTTTATTACTCATCCCCTATTTCGTTTACATGAAATGGGTGCGGAACATCCAGAAAGCCCACTACGTTTACAGGCGATAGAACGACAGCTGCAAAATAGTGGTCTTGCCGATTTGATTTGCCAAGTGACACCCAAAAAAGCAACCGATGAGGATTTGCTACGCGTACACAGTCTCCATCATATCCTTAATTTACGTCAGCGCACACCACAGCATGGTTACGCCGAGGTGGATGCAGATACACGCCTTAATCCGATTACGCTGGAAGCCGCTTATTATGCCGCGGGAGCGGGGATTACTGCTGTTGACCATGTGCTAGGAGGGCATACGAAATCGGCTTTTTGTGCAGTGCGTCCTCCTGGACATCATGCATGTTTTGATCGCGCGATGGGGTTTTGTTTTTTTAATAATGTGGCGGTAGCAGCGGCTTATGCATTGGAACATTATGAGCTAGATCAAGTGGTTATTATTGATTTTGATGCTCATCATGGCAATGGCACAGAGGATATTTTTGCTCATCACGAGCAAGTCTATATGTTTGGTTTTTATCAACATCCTTATTATCCGTCGACTCGACATTCTCCGGCAGCGGCGAACATGTACAATGAACCAGTAGCAGCTGGTGCTGATTCAGAGCAAATTCGTCATATAGTAAACACCTATTGGCTGCCAAAGCTGCGTCAATTAAAACCAAAGTTGGTGTTCTTTTCTGCCGGCTTTGATGCTCATGAAGCTGATGATATGGCGCAACTACAGCTTGGTGATGAAGACTTTGCTTGGATAACCCAACAGGTCATGCAAGCAACCGCTTCCAGCGCTCAGGGTCGTGCTATCAGTGTACTTGAGGGGGGGTACGATTTATCCTCTCTGGCTCGTAGTGTGCAGCAGCACATTCAGGCGTTAGCTGGCCTGAAAAACGAATAGGTTTTTTATTTATGCTTAGGGCATAATATTTATTGCTTTGCACAATCTATTAATTAGCTAAATTGGAGATAACCTGATGAAGGTTTTAGTGCCCGTGAAACGTGTAGTTGACCATAACGTCAAGGTGCGCGTGAAATCAGATCAAACAGGGGTAGATATTGCGAACGTCAAAATGTCTATGAACCCCTTTGATGAAATTGCAGTGGAAGAAGCCATTCGTCTTAAAGAAAAAGGGGTCGCGACAGAGGTCGTGGCGGTATCTTGCGGTGAAAAACCATGCCAAGAAACCTTACGTACTGCGATGGCGATTGGAGCAGATCGTTCGGTTCAGGTAGAAACCGATGCGGAGCTGCAGCCCTTGGCGGTAGCTAAGCTTTTAAAGGCGGTGGTAGACAAAGAGCAGCCTCAATTGGTGATTTTAGGTAAGCAAGCGATTGATGATGATGCGAACCAAACCGGACAAATGCTGGCCGCCCTATTAGACTGGCCCCAAGCTACCTTTGCTAGCCAGATTGAAATCGACGGCACTACTCTTAAAGTCACACGCGAGGTCGACGGCGGATTAGAAACCTTATCAATGTCTTTGCCTGCTGTGGTGACGACGGACTTGCGCTTGAATGAGCCTCGTTACGTAACTTTGCCAAACATCATGAAGGCAAAGAAAAAAACCATTGATGTGTTGTCTCCCGATGAGCTGGGGGTTGACGTAACGCCACGCATCCAAACGTTGAAAGTAACTGAGCCTGCCCCACGAGCTGCTGGCGAAATAGTTGCGGATGTGGCCACACTCATTGATAAACTAAAAAACGAAGCAAAGGTGATTTAAATGTCGATTTTAGTGATTGCAGAACACGATAATACCGAGCTCAAAAGCGCAACCTTAAATACTATTGCCGCGGCTAAGCAGTTAGGGCAGGACATTCACCTTTTAGTAGCTGGGAACCAAGCCTCTGCGGTGGCTCAGGCAGCTGCGCAAATTGATGGTGTGGCAAAAGTACTATTGGCGGATGCAGAGCCATTAGCCAATGGCTTAGCCGAGAACGTGGCTGCACAAGTTTTAGCTTTGGCTGATAGTTATCGTTATATTTTATTTGCGGCAACAGCAGCCGGTAAAAACGTCGCACCCCGGGTAGCGGCTAAACTGGACGTGGCACAGATCTCCGATATTTTATCGGTAGAATCAGCCGATACGTTTACACGCCCTATTTATGCTGGTAATGCGATTGCGACCGTGCAATGTGCCGACTCTAAGCTTGTGTTAACCGTGCGTCCTACCGCTTTTGATGCGGTGCAAGCAACGGGTGGCAGTGCCCCAATAGAAAATATTGATGCGGTGGCAGACAGTGGTAAAACCACTTTTGTAGAACGTCAGATTGCACAAAGTGATCGCCCTGATTTGGCCGATGCTACTGTGGTAGTTTCAGGTGGGCGTGGTTTAGGCAGCAAAGAAAATTTTGCCTTAATTGATGCCTTAGCAGATAAGCTAGGGGCTGCGGTAGGGGCCTCACGCGCAGCAGTTGACGCGGGTTATGCACCTAACGATTGGCAGGTTGGCCAAACCGGTAAGATTGTGGCGCCACAGCTTTATATTGCAGTGGGTATTTCAGGAGCGATTCAGCACTTAGCTGGGATGAAAGACTCGAAAGTGATTGTAGCGATTAACAAAGATCCTGAAGCACCTATCTTCAGCGTAGCTGATTACGGTTTAGTGGCAGACTTATTCGAAGTACTCCCTGAGCTAACTCAAGCGCTATAAAAAATTAAGCCTGTAGAGATATTCTGCAGGCTTTTTTAATAACTGGCTATTTCGGTGGAGAGATTATATGAGCTATCGTATTCCACGTTCTGATATTCATTTTTTGCTTGAACATATTATTGATACCCCAGCATTATTGGCATTGCCCGGTCATGAAGAGTTATCGTTAGACTTGCTCCAAGCCGTCTTAGACGAGGGGGCACGATTCATTGAGCAAGAGGTTGTGCCACTCAATCCGGTTTCAGATCGTGAGCCGGCTGTCCTGAATCAGGGGCAGGTAACGACGACACCAGGGTTCAAGGAAACCTTTGCGGCATTTGCGCAAGCTGGCTGGCAGGGCTTACAGCATGAAGAGGCCATTGGCGGTCAGGGCTTACCTAAGCTGATTGGGGCAATATTTGGTGAAAACATGAATGCGGGGTGTGCCTCGTTTGCCTTATGTTCTTTACTGACAGACTCAGTGATTGAAACTTTATCGCAAGCGGGAACACCTGAGCAAAAAGCATGTTATTTGCCACCTATGCTAGAAGGTCGCTGGACTGGCACAATGAACCTGACCGAAGCTCAAGCAGGTTCAGATTTATCGCTAGTGAAATGCATGGCCACACCACAGGCAGACGGGTCTTATCGTCTTCAAGGGGAAAAAATATTTATTTCCTATGGTGAGCATGATTTAGCAGAAAATATTTTACATTTAGTGTTAGCGCGTACGCCGAATGCTCCAGAAGGGATTCGGGGGTTGTCACTGTTTTTAGTGCCCAAGTACCTAGCTCACGCCCAAGGTGATTACGCGCAGGGTAGCCGTAATGATGTGTACTGCGCTTCGTTAGAGCATAAGCTAGGGCTACATGGTAGCCCCACAGCAGTAATGCTGTATGGTGATAACAAGGGCGAGGTAGGGGCTGGAGCCATTGGGTATTTAATAGGTGAGCTTAATCGCGGCTTAGAGTACATGTTTATCACCATGAACGCCGCCCGTTATGCCGTGGCCCTACAAGGGCTGGCTATCGCAGATCGCGCTTGGTATAGCGCGCAAGCGTATGCGGCAGAACGCAAGCAGGGTGCAGATTTAAATAAAAAATATCCCGCGCCTGCCCCTATTTACCATCATCCTGATGTGGAGCGGATGCTACAAACGATGCGAGCCCTAACCGAAGCTACACGAGCTTTTACGTATTATGCGGCTTGGTTAAAAGATATGGCTCTGAAAGCGCCTGATGCATCATTACGCCAGCACTACCAAACGCGCTATGAGTTTTTTGTACCAATAACCAAAGGCTTCGCCACGGAAATGGTCAAAGAGGTCACCTCACTAGGTATACAGGTTCATGGTGGGATGGGCTTTATTGAAGAAACCGGTGTGGCTCAGTATATGCGTGATGCACGCGTGTTTTCTATTTACGAGGGCACCACGGCAATTCAAGCTAATGATTTAATTGGACGTAAGTTGGTGCGTGATACGGGGCAAACAGCGTTAGCTCTATTGGCCGAAGTGCAAAGCACGGTAGAGCAGCTGCGGACTCATGCAGAAGATGAGGCCCTACAGTACATAGCAGAACGCCTAGACCAAGCATGCTCAGCCTATGCAAAAGCAGTGCAGTACATCAATCAGTGGCATCAAGACAAACAAGCACGGGCTGTTTATTTTGGTAGTGTGCCTTTTTTGATGCTGGCCGGTACAGTATTAGGTGGGTGGAAAATGGCTAAATCGGCGTTGGCTTGTACAGGTCAAGAGGATGAGTTTTCGACGCAAAAGCGTAGTACTGCGGTTTGCTACGCTACTTATGTTTTACCGCGAGCGCAGGCGCATGTTCAAGCCATTGCGGGTAGTAAAATGATGGATACCTATTCTTTATATTCTTAATAACTAACGTTTTTTGTTTTGAGGCCTTTGCTTTTATTTAAAGCAAAGGCTTTTTTGTTGTGGATTGGCTGCATAAGCTCTTGCTAAAATAGCTGTATGGATATACAGTATATTCAGTTAATTTGCTTAGCAGGAGACACTATGCGCTCAACCTCTTTTGCCCATTACGTGATTCGCTGTCAAGCCAATCCTTGGCTTGCTCAAAAAAGCACCTTAGACATGTACAAACGTTATCAGCGTCTAAAATTGCGCCCACGTTGGCTCAATCGTTTGTTGTTGTGGCATTAAATCACTTTGCTTCTCTTTTTCTTTCTTTTACTGGGTTTTTAGTGCTAAAATAGCTGGTTCATCCTCTGTCGGGCGTTATTTAACAACAAAGGCCCGTATAAGATGCTTTTTGGAGCTTATTGTGAATATTATTGATATCCTCGAACAGGAAGAAATCCAGCGCCTAACCGAAGGCAAAACCCTTCCTGAGTTCAACCCCGGTGATACCGTTGTGGTTAACGTAAACGTTGTTGAAGGTACACGTAAACGTGTACAGGCTTACGAGGGCGTGGTAATTGCTAAACGCAATCGTGGTCTGAACTCTTCTTTTATCGTTCGTAAAATTTCTTCTGGCGAAGCGGTTGAGCGTACTTTCCAATTGTACTCTCCTCAAATCGCTAGTATCGAAGTCAAACGCCGTGGTGCGGTTCGTCGTGCTAAACTGTACTACTTACGTAACCGTTCGGGTAAAGCAGCTCGCATTAAAGAAAAATTGGTACGTAAAAACGTGGCAAACTAATTGCTGCGACTGCTCTAAAAAGACACCCGAATGGGTGTCTTTTTTTATTGTACAGAGTATGCCTAGATCTAAATCATTGACTGATCTAGCCGCCATAGAAGCGGCCCGTCTCGGGTTTAACCCCCAGACGCAACCTTTAATTACTATTCCCACTTTGCCGGGTATAGACCAATCATATTTACAGCCAGACTTTATCGAGGCTGCTTTTACACAACCGGTACAGTGGGGGGTAGAGCCTTTATTTGCTGATCTGTTTATTCCAGATTTTTCCCAGTTTCCACAAGCCATTCGCTCAGCCGTTTGCGTGCCGTTGGTGTCGCGTCCTACAGGGCTACATATGTTGTTAACGCGCCGCGCAGGTCATTTGTTAAGTCATGCAGGGCAGGTATGTTTTCCTGGGGGGCGGGTCGAGCCCGAGGATCCGGATGCGATTTACGCTGCTTTGCGCGAAACCCACGAAGAGGTCGGTATAGAGCCTTCTTATATAAAAACCTTGGGGCAACAGCCGATTTTTATTACGACGACAAAATATGCTATGTTGCCAGTGGTGGGGTTGGTGCAAGATGGTTTTGCTGTGCAACCAGACCCCGCCGAGGTCGCCGAGGTGTTCGAGGTGCCATTATCGGTATTAATGAACCCAGCAAATCATCGCTTACATCATTTACCGGGGAAAAATGGCAAAGAGCGTTACTATTTTTCCATTTCTTGGAATGGGTATTTTATTTGGGGTGCTACAGCCGCACTTATCCGCAATTTTTATCATCATTTGGCTGCAGCAAGCCAGCAGCTAGGGCGCGTTTAGTATTTGCTCTGGTTTTCTAGTTCTGCTAGAAGCCGTAAATACAACTGATAGCGATCAGGGTGAATGAGGCCTTGGTCTAAGGCAGCGACCACACCACAACCAGGCTCATGACGGTGACTACAATTATAAAATTTACAGTTTTGCAGTGGCTCATGAAATTCCACAAAGCCTCGGATAATATCTGCAGCCTCTAGATGTGCTAAGCCAAAAGCTTGAAAGCCAGGTGAGTCAATGATTTTGCCACTATGATTAGGAATGTGATAGAGCTTGGTACTGGTTGTAGTATGCCGCCCTGTACCCAATGCTGCGGAGTGGGCCTGAGTATGGGCATTGGCTTCGGGGACAAGGGCGTTAAGAATTGTGGATTTACCCATGCCGCTTTGTCCTAGCAAAAGGGTAGTTTTATCGCGCAACAGGGGTAAAAGCTGCTCATGCAAGGCATCCGGATCTAAGGCGCTGATTTCTTTGATAGGTACACCTAACGCAGCTAAGGGTTGCAGACGCTGGCGCGCTAGCGCCACCGAGGGCAAGTCTGCTTTATTTAAAATAATAATGGGCTCAATATCTGCACAACGGGCTGCAACGAGGGCTCGGCCGGTGAGATCCTCTGAGAACATGGGTTCTGCAGCTAATACAATGAAAAGTTGATCGATATTAGCGGCAAACTGCTTGGTGCGCATTTCGTCTGAGCGATAGAGAAGATTCTTGCGTTCATGCCGTTGTTCGATGGCGGCTCGCTCTCCTTGGGTGCTGATCTCTACCCAATCGCCTACACAGAGGCCCCCACGCTTACCACGGGGAAAGCATTTGATCACTTCACCGTTTTCCAGCTCTACAAAATAATGGCGCCCATGAGCAGAGATGATTTGCCCAGTTTGCGTGCTTAGAGCGCGACTTTGTGTGGATACGGTTTTTTGGTGAGGTTTAGTTCGTTTCATGAATATGCTTTAAAAATTGAACGCGTTCGGTTGCTGCTGGGTGGCTGTCATAATAAGCAGAATGTAGCGGGTCCGGTGTAAGCGTAGCGGCATTGTCATCGTAGAGTTTAATCAATGCTTGGATTAACGCTTGCGCCGAGGTATGTTGTGCCGCAAAGGCATCAGCTTGATATTCATCTTTACGTGACAAGTAGCTAAATAGGGGACCTGCCCAAAACGTAAAAATAGGCATAGTTAATAAAAATAACACTAAGGCTAGGCCATCATTGGGACGACCAAGCTGGGGGACGACTCCTAGATCTGTGTAAAACCAAACCTGTTGTGAGAGCCAGCCCAGAAGAAGAAAAAACACTAAGGCTAAACCAAAGGATAGGACCATCCGTTTCGCAATATGGCGATGCGTGAAGTGCCCTAGTTCATGCGCCAATACCGCTTCTATTTCTTCATCATTAAGCTTATTGAGTAAGGTATCAAAAAACACAATGCGTTTATTATTACCGATCCCAGTAAAATAAGCATTGCCGTGAGCAGAGCGCTTGGAGCCATCCATGACAAAAAGCCCTGTGATGTGAAAACCACAGCGTTCAGAGAGCTGTTTGATACGGGTTTTTAAGCTTTCTCGGGTTAAGGGCTTAAATTCATTAAACATGGGGGCGATAACACTGGGAAATAACCACATAATCAATAAGCTAAATCCTACCCATAAGCCCCAGGCCCACCAGGGCCAGAAGTGACCAGCGCTTTGCATAAGCCAAAGCACGGCTAGCAATAAAGGGGCTCCTAGCAATAGGGTTAGGCACAACCCTTTAATTTGGTCGCTAATAAAAAGACGCCAAGTAGTACGATTAAATCCAAAACGCTGTTCTAAGCGAAAAATCCGCCAAATGGTAAAGGGCAGGTGTAGCAGGGCCGATAAGCCTAATACACTACCAACTAATGCTAGCTGGCGTACCCATTCGTTTTGGATGAGCTGAGCCCAAAAGCTATCGAGCTGTTGAAGACCACCGAACAACAGTAAAATCACCACAAAAGCTGCCTCGACCAGCCCTTCAAAAATACGCATTTGGGTACGAGCGATGGTGTAATCCGCCGCGCGTTGATGGCTGTGTAAGCTAATATGGTGGCTAAATTCTACAGGAACATGAGAACGATGCTGGCGTACATGACGGATTTGACGTTGTGCCAAATAAAAACGTACGCTTAGATCCAGCAATAAAAACACAACGAGCAAAATGAGCAGTGTCATAAGGCAGTGCCTGATTTATTTTTTAAGGAAAGACGTGTAATGACAGTCAAGGATCAACGCCTTGTTTGGCTAGATATGGAAATGACCGGCCTAGACCCAGAAAAAGAGCGCATTATCGAAGTGGCGGTAGTGGTCACTGAGGCCGATCTTACCGTGGTCGCAGAAGGTCCCGTGCTGGTTATCCACCAGAGCAATGCGCTCTTAGATGCCATGGATAACTGGAATAAAGGCACACATGGCCGTAGCGGGCTGATCGATAAGGTAAAAGCGTCCACTCTAACCGAAGCAGAGGCTGAAGACATTTTACTGGATTTTTTAAAACAACATGTTCCTGCTGGTAAATCCCCCTTATGTGGCAATACGATCAGCCAGGATCGACGTTTTATGTATAAATATATGCCTCGCTTTGAGCAGTTTTTTCACTATCGGAATTTAGATGTGAGCACCTTAAAAGAGCTAGCCTTACGTTGGAAGCCCGAGGTGGTAAAAAGTTTCGTGAAACAAAGTAAACACGAGGCTTTGGCAGATATTTATGAGTCGATTGATGAGCTCAAGCATTACAGAGAGCATTTTATTGATTTAAGCCCTATGTCCTCTGTTGCTGAGTAAGTGACCACTTAGTGTACGCCACGTGGCTAGTGGAAAATCCCTAGGCCGTGGCGTATTTTAACGTGGTAATATGATACTGATTATTGATCTCTATCAGTAAAACTGTGTAGTATCAAATTTTACAGCTATAACGGGAGGCGTATATGTATGCCCAACTAGTCGACACGGGATTAACTCGTGTGCAAACCGAAGCGGAATTGTCCGAATTAGAAAAGCAGTTTCAGCAGCGCATTGATGCAGGGATTCGTATCGAACCCAAGGACTGGATGCCTGAGGCGTATCGTCGCACCTTGGTGCGTCAGATTTCTCAGCACGCACACTCCGAGGTGGTCGGTATGCTCCCCGAGGGAAATTGGGTAACACGTGCGCCAACTCTCAAACGTAAAGCGATTTTGCTCGCCAAAATCCAAGACGAGGCTGGGCATGGTCTGTATTTGTACAGTGCAGCTGAAACCTTAGGGGTAGAGCGCGAGGACTTAATTGCTGATTTACACGCTGGTCGCGCGAAATACTCCAGTATTTTTAACTACCCAACTCTCACTTGGGCGGATATTGGCATGATTGGCTGGTTGGTGGATGGTTCGGCCATCATTAACCAAGTGCCTTTGTGCCGTTGTTCTTATGGACCCTATGCTCGTGCCATGGTTCGCGTCTGTAAAGAGGAGTCCTTTCACCAGCGTCAGGGGTACGACCTGTTAATGGAAATGTGTCTGAATGGGACTCCAGAGCAAAAGCAAATGTGTCAAGACGCGCTCAATCGTTGGTGGTGGCCAGCATTGATGATGTTTGGTCCTTCTGATAACGAGTCTGTCCATAGCGCTCAGTCCATGAAATGGCGGATTAAGCTGTTTTCTAACGATGAGCTCCGTCAAAAAATGGTGGATCAAACCGTACCTCAGGCAGAGTATTTAGGTCTAACCATTCCCGATCCCGATTTACGCTGGAATGAAGAGCGTGGTCACTATGATTTTGGTGAAATCGATTGGGACGAGTTTTGGGCCGTATTAGCGGGTAATGGTCCATGTAACAAAGAACGTTTGAATACGCGTGTTCAAGCCCACGAGCAGGGCGCATGGGTTCGGGATGCTTTCATGGCTTACGCCGAAAAACAAGAACAACGCAAAGCCAAAAAAGTCGCGTAAATAAGGAGCAGACAATGAGTCAAAAAAATTGGCCTTTATGGGAAGTGTTTATCCGTAGTCAACATGGCTTAGCACATAAACACGTTGGTAGCCTACATGCTTCGGATGAGCAAATGGCGATTAATAATGCGCGTGATGTTTACACCCGTCGTAACGAAGGGGTGAGCATTTGGGTGGTAAAAGCTGCAGATATTGTTGCTAGCAGCCCTGATGATAAAGATCCACTATTTGAGCCTTCAAATAGCAAGGTATATCGTCATCCTACATTTTTCCCTATGCCTGATGGCATCAAAATGTAGGAGTGGTCATGGATCAGGCGTTATTTAATTATTTATTACGCATGGGGGATAGCGCGATGGTGTTATCCCAGCGTCTAGCTGAATGGACTGGTCATGGTCCCGCTCTCGAAGAAGAGCTCGCTACGGCTAACACGGCTTTAGACTTAATTGGTCAAGCTCGCATGTGGTTAAGCTTAGCAGGAGAAATCGAAGGGCAAGGGCGTGACGAGGATGCTTTAGCCTTTTTGCGGGACGCTCATGACTATTACAACTATCTACTGGTTGAGCGTGAGAATGGGCACTATGGTGACACCATGGCACGTCAGTTTTTGTTTGATAGTTGGCATTATTTTCTCCTACGTCGTTTGTGTGAATCGACGCATGAAGGCATCAAAGAGATTGCAGAAAAATCCTTGAAAGAAGTCACGTATCACGCTCGTCGCTCCAGTGACTTGGTTATTCGCTTAGGTGATGGTACCGAGGAAAGTCATGCGCGGATGCAGCAAGCATTAAACGACGCATGGCCATACGTGGGCGAGTTGTTTTTAGATGATGACACGACCCAAGCCCTACACGCTCAAGGGGTAGTACCCTTACATGAATCGCTTTGGGACGAGTGGCTTGAGCATGTACAAGCAATTCTCACCGAGGCAACACTTAGCGTTCCCGCTAAAGAAGAGGCTTTCCATAAAGCTTACCGTGGTGGGGTAGCGGGTAAACATACTGAAGCATTGGGTTTTTTATTAGCAGAAATGCAATTTTTGCAGCGTGCTTACCCCGGTGCTAGCTGGTAGTAGAGAGGTAATTATGGTTGACGCAAATACCATTATGCAATGGCTCGATAAGGTTCCTGATCCAGAGATCCCAGTGATTTCATTAGTAGATTTAGGGATCGTGCGCGACATTCAGTGGCAGGACGATACCTGTGTGGTTACGATTACACCGACCTATTCGGGCTGTCCTGCCATGTATGAAATGGAGCAAAGCATTATTCAGACTCTAGAGCAGCAGGGCGTCAAAGCGCAAGTAAAAACCAGTCTTAGCCCAGCTTGGACGACAGACTGGTTGAGCGAAAAAGGCCGCCAAGCATTACAAAACTATGGTATTGCTCCCCCTAAAGAGCAGTCTATAGATATTTCTGGTATATCGCGTCGATCCGGGCCTACGGTGACCTGTCCACTATGTCACTCTACTCAAACACGAGTGATCAGTCACTTTGGTTCTACACCTTGTAAAGCTCTCTATCGCTGCACCCAGTGTGGGGAGCCCTTTGATTATTTCAAGGCGCATTAGTCATGAGTCAATTTCATCCTCTAAAAGTGGCTTCTATAGAACGCACTACACGCGATGCGGTAGTGGTTGCATTTGATGTACCACAAGAACTCAAAGAAAAATTTCATTTTCGACCTGGCCAATATTTAAACGTGCGTGCGCAGGTAGATGGCGAGGAGTTACGTCGTTCCTACTCTATCTGTGCCGCGCCGCACGACAATATCTTACGTGTGGCGGTCAAGCGTGTTTATGATGGCGCGTTTTCTAACTGGGCAAACACAGAGCTACAACCTGGCGATACGGTTGAAGTGATGCCGCCCGATGGCAATTTCACGATTGATTTTGACCCTCAGGTTCAACGCGGTTATGCCGCCTTTGCCGTAGGTAGTGGGATTACACCAATTCTTTCTCTGGTGAAAACGGCGTTGGATACCGAGCCAAATAGTACATTTACTTTGTTTTATGCCAACCGCGCTTCTTCCTCTATTATGTTTCGAGAGGAAATTGAAGACCTAAAAAACCGCTATATGGAGCGTTTTTCTGTGGTCTATATTATGAGCCGCGAACACCAAGACATTGATTTGTTCAACGGGCGTTTGGATGCTGAAAAAGTAAATCAATTACTTTCCGTGTGGTTACCTGTAGAAAAAATCGACTATGCCTTTGTTTGTGGCCCCCATGATATGACCGAGCAGGTGGTAGCCACCCTAAAAGAGCGGGGTTTGGCCAAAGAGCAAATCAAATACGAGTTATTTGGGGCACCCAAGGGGCCTCGAACTACCGCCGATGGGGCCGCGCCACGTCGTGCACCTGGTGCTGAGGATTGTCATTTAACCATTGTCCAAGACGGGATTACCCGCGAAATCACCATTGCGAAAAACAATAAAAGCTTATTGGATTCGGCAATGGAGCAGGGGATCGAGTTGCCTTACTCATGTAAAGGTGGGGTGTGCTCTACCTGTCGTTGTAAGGTGGTAGAGGGCGAGGTCGATATGGATGCGAACTTCGCGCTCGAGGACTACGAAGTCAATATGGGCTTTGTCCTAAGCTGTCAGAGCTTCCCCGTTACGGATAAGGTAGTGATTGACTTTGACCAAGAAACGTAAGCTTAGCTGTGTGCTAGCTGAAGCAGTGGGGCGTAGGCCCCATTGCCTTAACGTATTTGTTTGAAACATAAATAGTTTAACCTCCGAAGGAGAAAAGGCATGACCGTGGATTTTTTTCATGCACACCAAGACACACTCGAGCAAGCGCTAAAAGCGATTCAAACACGAGAGTATTGGACCCCGTTTCCTGAAATGCCCAGCCCGCGCGTGTATGGCGAGGACGCGGCCGCCCAAGGTCAAGCCACCTTTGAGGCGTATCAAAATAGCACTTTTCCACTTGAGCTAGATGGTGCCACCCAATATGTTGGTCAGGAGCGTTCGCCTTATGGTTTTGATTTAAAGGTGCGTTATCCAGCTTTAGATGCGCAAACTCTTATCGATCAATCCTCTTTGGCTTTAGACAGCTGGCGTGAAGCCGGACCTAAAGCATGGGTTGGCGTGTGCTTAGAGGCCTTACATCGCTTAAATAAACAGAGCTTTACTATTGCGAATGCGGTACAGCACACCAGTGGTCAGGCCTTTATGATGGCGTTTCAAGCGGGTGGACCGCACGCACAAGACCGAGGCTTAGAGGCGGTTACTTATGCGTGGCAAGAGATGTCGCGTATTCCGGCTTTAGCAAACTGGGTAAAACCCCAGGGCAAGCATGATCCTATCGACATGCAAAAACAATTCACAGTGGTGCCGCGTGGTATTGGTTTGGTGATTGGTTGTTCGACGTTTCCCACATGGAATAGCTATCCAGGTTTGTTTGCCTCGTTAGCAACGGGTAATACCGTTATTGTGAAGCCTCACCCTGGTGCTATTTTACCTTTAGCCATCACGGTGAAGATCTTGCGTGAAGTGCTTGTCGAGGCAGGTTTTAACCCGAATGTGGTGTTGTTGGCAGCACACGACGCCGATAGCGAGTTAGCACAACAGCTTTCTATGCATCCAGAAGTTAAAATTATTGACTACACCGGTAGCAGTGCGACGGGTAACTATCTGGAGCAACATGCGCGTCAGGCCTTGGTCTATACCGAAAAAGCTGGTGTGAACCAAATTATTATTGACTCCGCTCCCGATATCAAAGCGGTAGCGCGTAACTTGGCCTTTTCTTTTGCTTTGTACTCCGGCCAAATGTGTACCGCCCCACAAAATATTTATGTACCTAAAGATGGTATCCAAACGGATGAGGGGCATTTGAGTTTTGATGAGGTGTGTGCGGCATTAGGACAGGCTGTAGAGCGCTTATGTTCGACGCCTGAGCGTGCGGTTGAAATCACAGGTGCTTTGCAAAATGATGCAACAGCAGCGCGTATTCAGCAGGCAAAGGCGTTAGGGTTAGAAGTCATTGTGGATAGCCAGCCTTTAGCTCACCCCGTTTACCCAGAGGCGCGTACCGCAACCCCTCTACTTCTGAAAACAGAGGCTACAAATCCGCAAATTATGCAAGAGTGGTTTGGTCCTATTATTTTTGTGGTGGCCACCGACTCGACAGAGCATAGCATTCAGCTAGCAGGCGAAACTGTCCGTGAGCATGGTGCTTTAACTCTGTCTGCTTATACCACTGACGCGACTACAGCAACCAAAGTTCGCAAAATGGCTGAGCGCAGTGGGGTTTCGTTATCACTGAACTTAACCGGTGCGGTATTTATTAACCAAACCGCTGCATATAGCGATTTTCATGGCACGGGGGCAAACCCAGCAGCAAATGCAGCGTTGTCGGATAGCGCTTATGTGTCTAACCGGTTCCGTGTGGTACAAACCCGCTGGCACACAGAGCAAAGCCTATAAATCAGGAGTAGATCGCAATGAATTACGAATGCATTAAATTTGAACTCACTCCAACCATTGCTCGGATACGTTTAAATCGCCCTGATAAGCTCAATAGCTTTAGTGTACAGATGCATACCGAGCTAGCTCATGCGTTAGACCGTGTAGAGGAACAAGGCGTGCGCGTCTTGTTACTTACAGGCGAAGGGCGTGGCTTTTGTGCCGGACAAGATTTGTCAGAGCGTCAGATGAGCGAGGGTGCGGTGGATTTAGGTAGTACGGTAGAAACGTATTATGCTCCACTGGTTCGTCGTATTCGCGCTATGCCTTGGCCTGTGGTGGTAGGGGTAAATGGTGTGGCAGCAGGGGCGGGAGCAAATCTGGCCTTAGCCGGTGACATTGTGGTAGCTAAAGAGTCTGCCAGTTTTATTCAGCCTTTTTGTCGTTTGGGGCTGCTGCCAGATACGGGCGGCACCTACTTTTTACCCCGATTAGTGGGCGAGGCCCGAGCCAAAGGTTTGGCTTTGCTAGGTGATAAGTTAACTGCCACCCAAGCTGCACAGTGGGGCTTAATCTGGGAAGCCGTGCCCGATGAGGAGTTTGCGGCGCGCTTAGATGGCTTATGCAATCATTTTGCCGCAGCGCCTACACGTGGTCTGGCTGCTTCTAAGCATGCGATCCAGGTCAGCTTAAATCATACGCTAGATCAACAGTTAGATTTAGAGCGTGACTACATGCGAGAGCTTGGGGCGAGTGCCGACTACGCCGAAGGGGTGAATGCGTTTATGAATAAACGTCAACCTCAATTTAAAGGGGAGTAACATGCCGCTTCCTACCGAGCCGCAAGCTTTGGCGGAATACGTCGCTGAGCAGATGTACGCCAAAGATCCCGCTTCGCAAGCCCTAGGCGCCAAAATCTTAAGTGTGGCTCCAGGGCAAGCGCGAATGGGTATGACCGTGCGAGCCGATATGCTCAATGGTCACAAAACCTGTCATGGCGGATTTATTTTTGCTTTGGCCGATAGCACCTTTGCTTTTGCCTGTAACTCTCGCAATGTACCCACCGTAGCTGCTGGTTGCACCATCGACTATTTGGCGCCGGCTTTCGAGGGGGATCAGCTAGAGGCTATTGCCAAAGAATATCATTTAGCCGGTCGTACCGGCGTCTATGATGTGGAAGTCCTCAACCAACAAGGACAACGTATTGCTATTTTTAGAGGTCGTTCGTACCGCCTGCGTGGCGCAGTGGTCGAGGACTCGCAACCCAATCAGTAAGTAGGGCAGGAGACAAATAATGCCAGCGTCAACTCAGCAAGTCGGAAAAGATCGTATTGAACATGCCAGCCGCGACGAAATTTCGGCGCTCCAGCTTGAGCGTTTGAAATGGACGTTAAAGCACGCCTATGACAACGTGCCTCATTATCGCAAAGCTTTTGATGATGCCGGTGTCCACCCTAGTGATTTCAAGCAGCTTTCTGACTTATCTAAGTTCCCTTTTACAACCAAGCAAGACTTACGAGATAACTATCCTTTTGGCATGTTTGCCGTACCACGCGATCAGGTTTCTCGTATCCATGCTTCCAGTGGAACCACAGGCAAGCCAACCGTAGTAGGCTATACAGCCCAAGACATTTCGAATTGGGCGGATTTAGTCGCACGTTCTTTATGGGCAGCCGGCACACGTCCTGGTGACATTGTGCATGTGGCATATGGGTACGGTTTGTTTACCGGCGGTTTAGGAGCGCATTATGGGGCAGAGCGACTAGGGTGTTCTGTTGTTCCTATGTCTGGCGGGCAAACGGAAAAGCAAGTGCAGCTGATTACCGACTTTAAGCCCGATGCCATTATGGTTACGCCCTCCTATTTTTGCAATATTCTTGAGGAAATGGAACGTCAGGGCATGGATCCGCGTGATAGTTCTTTGCGGATAGGCGTGTTTGGTGCCGAGCCATGGACTGGACAAATGCGTGCTGATATCGAAGCACGAGCCGCTTTAGATGCAGTGGATATTTATGGCTTATCTGAAGTGATGGGGCCTGGGGTGGCCATGGAGTGCGCCGAGACCAAAGATGGTCCTGTGATTTGGGAGGATCATTTTTATCCTGAGATTATCAATCCTGAAACAGGTGAGCCGGTAGAAGATGGCGAGGAAGGCGAGCTTGTCTTCACCTCTCTTACTAAAGAAGCCATGCCTATTATCCGTTATCGTACACGTGACTTAAGTCGGTTATTGCCGCCTACAGCACGTAGCATGCGTCGCATGGGTAAAATTACGGGGCGTAGCGATGATATGCTAATTATCCGTGGCGTAAACCTGTTCCCTACGCAGGTCGAAGAGCTGGTCTTACGTATTCCTGAGCTTGCGGCACAATATCAGCTGATTGTGACGCGAGAGGGCAATATGGATGAGTTGGAAATCCTGACGGAAATTCGTGCTGAATACGAGCATTTTGATCAGGACCGACGTGATGCGTTGGTGTCTCGTTTGCGTCAATCCATCAAAAATAACATTGGTGTGAGCGCTCGCATTCGCTTACAAGACCCTGGTCAAGTAGAGCGTACCGTTACAGGTAAAGCACGCCGAGTCGTGGATTTGCGCCCACGTGCCTAAATTTAATTATTTATATGGGGCCGATATGTTATTACATATCGGCTTTTTTTTGTGCTCACGGTATGATGATGGTTTTATAACTAAGTTTGGAGTGGTTGTGTCTGCTATTGCTGGAATAGGAACCGATATGATTTATATTGCGCGTATACAGCGCTCGTATGAGCGCTTTGGTCAGCGCTTTTTAGATCGTATATTGGGCGAGCAAGAAAAACAGGTGTTTGCACGTCGTTATGCTCGAGATCCCAAACGCGGTATTCGATTTTTAGCGACACGTTTTGCTGCGAAAGAGGCTTTTTCCAAAGCCATTGGCTTAGGGATGCGTATGCCAATGGCTTGGTCGCGTATGCAAACTTTGAATGCTCCTAGTGGTAAGCCGACGGTAGTGTTGGAAGAGGAGTTAGCTCTTTGGTATCAGCAGCGTTTTGGTGCAGCGCATATCACCGTAACAGATGAATCGGATTTGGTGATGGCTTTTGTTGTTATTGAGGCCAAGACATCAACACAGACTTAATAGGGATAATTACGTGACCTCTTTTCATGCTTTACCTGGTCCTGTCATGGTGGACATCGAAGGTTTTACCCTGACCGAACAAGAAAAAAAACGCTTGCAACACCCGTTAGTGGGTGGGGTGATTTTGTTTGCGCGTAACTTTCAAAGTCGTACACAGTTACAGGCTTTGTGTGCGCAAATTCAGGCGCAGCGTACTCCGCCCTTATTGATTGCTGTTGATCACGAAGGGGGACGAGTACAGCGTTTTAAGTCCGATGGGTTTACACATTTACCGGCCATGCGTGAGCTAGGTAAAATTTGGGACGGAGATCCTGCATTGGCAGTGAAACTGGCGAATGCGATTGGCTATATTTTAGCTGCGGAGCTACGTGCTTGTGGTGTCAATTTCAGTTTCACGCCGGTCTTGGATTTGGATTATGAGTGCAGTGCCGTGATTGGCGATCGCGCTTTCCATCATAAGCCTCAGGTGGTAGCGCGTTTAGCCGAAGCCCTTGCCCATGGTTTACAGCAAGCAGGCATGGCTGCGTGTGGTAAGCATTTTCCTGGCCATGGGGCGGTAGAGGCAGATTCCCACCACGAAATCCCTATTGATCATCGAGATTTGGCTACTATCTTAGATCAGGATGCGGCGCCTTATGGTTGGTTGGGGGGGACTGTATTACAAGCGGTAATGCCAGCCCATGTGATTTACCCTCAGGTCGATGAGCTGCCCGCTGGGTTTTCTGCTTATTGGATTCAACGAGTATTACGCCAAGCCTTAGGTTATAACGGCATGGTGTTTTCTGATGATCTCACCATGGAAGGGGCGACGGTGGCGGGGGATATTCTGGGGCGCGCGCAGGCAGCACTGCAGGCGGGGTGTGATATGGTATTAGTCTGTAATCGCCCTGACTTAGCAGATGATTTACTTGCTCGTTTGCAGTGGACGATGCCGGAAGCCTCACAAGCACGACTGCAACACCTTTATCCTTTAGAACCTGCTCTGGATTGGGATTCTTTACAAAACGATGAGCATTACCAACAAGCCCAGCAACTTCGATCTCAATACTTTTCTGCGTCAGTTACCGCGTCTACCGGGGGTGTATCGGCATCTTAATGCCGAGGGCGAGGTACTTTACGTCGGGAAGGCACGCGACTTAAAACGACGGGTGTCCTCCTACTTTCAAAAAAGTGTAAATAGCCCGCGCATTGCGCAAATGGTTAAGCAAATAGCGTGGGTTGAAACCACGGTGACGCGCTCTGAAGCCGAGGCCTTGATCTTAGAAAATAACTTAATCAAGCGCTTACAGCCACGCTATAACATTTTGTTCCGCGATGATAAGTCATACCCTTATTTACGCTTTAGTGCGCATGAGGCACCGCGTATTTCTTATTTTCGTGGGAATACGAATCAGCCAGGAAGCTTTTACGGTCCTTATCCAAATGCATGGGCGGTACGAGAGAGCATCCAAATCTTACAGCGTGTTTTTCGTTTGCGTAGTTGCGAGGACGGGGTGTACGCCAATCGCTCGCGTCCCTGTTTGTTGCATCAGATCCGTCGCTGTTCGGCACCTTGTGTGGATTTAATTAGCATAGAGGACTATCAGGCGGATGTTAAGCGTGCCAAGCAGTTTTTAGATGGCGATGCACAGGGTGTATTGGCTCAAATTGAAAAGAAGATGATGTTAGCATCCGAAAACCTCGCTTTTGAGCAAGCGGCAATTTTTCGAGACCAGATGAAAGCCCTTGCCTCGATTCTGCAGCAGCAAAATATGGAAAGCCATGGTAATGAAGACGTGGATATTATTGCAGTCATTGCTGCTGGTGGGCGTGTTTGTGTGAATTTAGCCATGGTGCGAGGGGGGCGACATTTGGGGGACCGTGCTTTTTTTCCTAGCCAAACACAAGACATGAGCTTAGAGCAGGTCTTAGAAGCTTTTATCAGTCAACACTATATCGAGCGCCCTTTGCCACCCGTGCTGGTTAGTTCCCATGCGTTAACAGATACAGGCGTGTTGGCACTGTTGGCGGAACAAAGTGGTATGAAAACCCGGGTGTTAACACGTCCCCAGGGGCGGCATAAAAGCTGGCTGGAGCAAGCGCAAACGAATGCGGAGCTGGC
This sequence comes from Paenalcaligenes sp., assembly GCF_030152715.1. Classification (NCBI taxonomy): domain Bacteria; kingdom Pseudomonadati; phylum Pseudomonadota; class Betaproteobacteria; order Burkholderiales; family Alcaligenaceae; genus Paenalcaligenes; species Paenalcaligenes sp. The sequence goes on along the minus strand of NZ_JASLIX010000089.1, from coordinate 2,265 downwards.
GCTGGCACGAGTCTTAAATGATTCGATGAGCCGGGCAGCGCGCACTGAAGCTCTAGCACAGGAGCTAGGGTTGGAAACTGATGCCGAGTATCTGGAGCAGTTGCATATCGAAGGCTTTGATATTAGTCATACAGCGGGTGAGGCAACGCAAGCTTCCTGCGTGGTGTATAAAAATCATACGATGCAGCCTTCGTTGTATAGACGCTACAATATTGCTGGAATCACAGAAGGCGATGACTATGCCGCGATGCGTCAGGTCTTACGCCGCCGCTTTGAACGTGTTGCCGAGGGCTTAGCGGCGCTTCCAGATATCGTGTTAATAGACGGTGGTAAAGGGCAGCTCAATATAGCTAAAGCGGTGTTTGCTGATTTGGGCTTGGACCAGAGTGTTTTGGTGGGTGTAGCTAAGGGCGAGGGGCGTAAAGTGGGCTTGGAAACCTTGTTTTTCGCCGATGAGCGGCCTCCTGTGGCACTAGGTATAGGTTCGGCAGCGCTGATGTTAGTGGCCGAGATTCGTGACGAAGCCCACCGTTTTGCGATCACAGGGATGCGTGCAAAGCGCGCTAAAACACGTAATATCTCGCGTTTAGAGGACATTGATGGGGTGGGGCCAAAACGAAGGCAGCGCTTATTAATGCGTTTTGGGGGCTTAGCGGGGGTTAGTGATGCGAGCATTGATGACTTGGCTTCGGTAGAGGGGATTTCCCGAGCCCTAGCAGAACGCATCTATTTTGCGTTACGCTAAGAGCTACACCGTTTACTTTTTGGTTGCGTTATGCCTTTTAATTTACCTATTGCCTTAACTTGGCTTCGTATTGTTTTTATACCGTTAATTATTGCTCTATATTGTTTGCCCTATGGTTGGTTGGCAGATGGGATGCGTGATGCTATTGCGGCATGGGTGTTTATTATTGCGGCATTAACGGACTGGTTTGATGGCTGGTTAGCACGTAAGTGGAACCAAACGTCGGCTTTTGGTGCATTTTTAGATCCGGTTGCGGATAAATTGATGGTGTCTGCGGCGCTATTAATTCTGCTAAGTATCCATCGCATTGATGTGCTGATTGCATTTATTATTATTGGACGCGAGATCACTATTTCAGCTTTACGAGAATGGATGGCACAGATTGGTGCGAGTGCTAGTGTTGCGGTCAGCTGGTTAGGAAAATTTAAAACGGCCGCGCAAATGGTTGCCATACCGTGTTTATTGTATTCACGAGATGCATTTGGGATCCCTACACGTATAGCAGGACAGATTTTAATCATTGTTGCTGCAATTTTAACGATTTGGTCCATGTGCTACTACTTGAAAAAAGCCTGGCCTGAAATAGTGCGTCGTAGTCGATAAAAAAGAGGGGTTAGCCCCTCTTTTTTATTGGCGTACAGTGCGAATATCGGCAACATCTAGTGGGTGACTGCTGCGCCAAGGGTTAATGTCTAGGCCGCCACGGCGTGTATAGCGAGCCATGACAAATAGTTGCTCAGGGTGGCAACGCTCCATGAGGTCATGGTAAATACGCTCAACGCAATGTTCATGAAATTCAGTGTGCTGTCTAAACGAAACGATATAGCGTAGCAAGGCGCCCTGATCTAGACGAGGTCCGGTATAAGCAACCTGTAAGCTCGCCCAGTCGGGTTGACCAGTGACAGGGCAGTTTGACTTTAGCAAATGTGAGACCAACGTTTCGTTTACGACTTCAGTATCGTGGCATTGTAATAAGTCAGGGTTAGGCTGATAGCAATCGATCTCGACGTCATGGTGATCGATGAGTTCTCCTTGTAGGGTTCCCATAATCGGCCCGGTATAAGGATCAAGCTCATATATAGAGACTTGTACCGGGGCGCCTGCCACCGCACTTAAGTCTTGTTCTAAGCATTTTTTTACGGCTTTGGTGCTTTCAAAACGGCTTTCGTTAAAAGAATTTAAATAGAGCTTAAAAGATTTGGACTCAATGAGCTGAGGACTGTTCCAAGGGATACTAAAACGTCCCACCGCAGCAATGGGTTTACCTTTGGCGTTAAGCCAGGACATTTCATAGGCATACCAAATATCAGCACCATGCCAATGCTCCGGAAGGGTAAGGCCTTGTCGGTTAGGTGCGCGATCAATGGCAAAAAGTACACTTGGGTCATAATGTGTCGGATAGGAGACATCTTGGCCCAATAAACTGTTTTTTAAAGAAGAGGTCGTCATGGTAGTAAAAATAAAAAGCGATTAGTCTGTAAATTTAACCTGTTTTTTCACATGATGGGAGCTGGTTTTCA
>NZ_JASLIX010000045.1:0-5388 GCF_030152715.1 Paenalcaligenes sp. | reverse complement strand
CGTACCCAAGCGATACGCCGATTTATCGCGGTAGTTGCGTAAATCGGTGAGTAGCGCGTGGAGGTTGTCTGCTGTCCATTTGTATGGGCGCTGGTAGTTAGGAATATGCAGCTGTGGCTCGCTCAGTAGCTGATAAACCGATTTAACCTGCTCATGCAGCGGATGGGATGTGTTGGCTGACATAGGGGGTTCCTTACGCGAGGGGTAGCCGTGTTTTGCCCGTGAGCAGTTCTTGCATCATGCCTTGTTTAAGTTGGCGGGTTTTATTAAGGCGTTGTTCTAGCGCTTCAATCTCGGCGTCCATATCGGAGAGAATCGTGGCAATGGCGGTTTGTTCTTTTTTACAAGATGGTGCAAATAATTGGCAGGCAGAAATATCACCATTGAGGATATGAGTTTGAGTTACTCCATCATCTAAAGCTAAAAAGTATTTATGTCGATTTAAAATAAGATATAGGAATTTTTGATCGAAAGTATTTGATCTGAAAATACATACTCGTTGATTTACTGCATAAGTATTGTTTTTATCTACATAGAAACATTTAGCTAGTGCTCGGCCATTTGGCAGATCACTTAGTACCATCAGTACATCGCCTTTTCTGGCTGAGCAGTCATTTTTTAGGCAGTATTTCCGTACTTTTCCCTCTGTAGAGATAAATCTTGAATTTACGACCACATAAATTCCTGTATCGACTACATATTGCTCATGAGCTTTACCATGGATAAGACTTGCAATATCTAGTAGTGAACTCACCTCCCAATCCTCTGGAATCTCACCTAATTCGCTGGGTTTATAGCCTTTGGGGCGGCCGTCGGGGTGGTGGGCGAAGTCGGGGAGGCGGGTGCGACCCGTGAGCAATTGCTGCATGGTGGCGGTTTTAATCGCTTGTTTTTTGGCGATTAACTGTGCTTCTGCCTCAATCAACGCATCCACATCCGACAGCGCCTGAGCAATGGCGGTTTGTTCTTTGAGTGAAGGTAATAAAACTGGACAACTATTAATTGCACCTTGATCAATTGTTGTCATGGTTGCAGTTTTGGCTTTGGAGATTAATGATTTTCTAGCAGTTGTTGAAATACAGTTAAGATATAGAAAGTGTGGATTAACTAAATTTAAGTTTGGACTTACTTTAATTAAGTGGCTATCAAAAACAACATTATTGCTTTTGTCGTCTTCAAAGAAATTGCAAAAAGCAATTCCACTCGGAACAACAGAGGATCGAGTGAAAAATAAATCCCCTTTCTTAACTTTAAAAGTGTTTATTTCAGTAAGATTTGCATCAAAAAGATCCAAGGTTGAAACATTAATAGGGGCAGAGTTATACATGTCTGAAACATTGATCAGCGGCACTCCTCTACCTTTTCTTCTAGGTTCAAAAAATAATCCATTTTGCATAGGGGTAGCAGAAATGCTTGCAATGTTTGATAGCTCCCAATCCTCCGGAATCACCCCCACTTCCGTTTGCTTATAGCCCGCTGGCACTGCTTGCGTCATAACTTATTACCTTGTTTAAATTTAGCTAAATACATTGCGCTGTTAATCACTGTTTCGGCTTTCGGTAAAGAAAGGATGCTGTTGCCAGTCGTCTGGAAAGCCCATATTTCTAAGGGGTACATCGGGATATTTATTTAGCAACATGACGAACATACCAGCCCAATTGCTATTAGGACTGACCTGCTGCATTAGGTGTACGATAAGCAAAATAACCACATATAAGCGTTTAGCAGGTTGTATATGGCTATTAGGGAGCACTGTTGGAAATTTCCATTCAGAATCACGCATAAGTGCTGGGGCAATAGACAGCTCTCTATTCCATAGCCGGGCATGGTGCGCGCAGCAATTACGAATAAAAGTAAGGGTATGTAGCCAGCTGCCTAGTTTGTCTTGCGGAGTATTAAAACGTTGCGCAATGGCTTTACGGTCGCTGTCTTCTGCTAAACCGCTATAGAGATGCGACAAAGAACCTAGACTTAGCTCTTCAATTAACGCCCAACCAGGTGGCAGCTTAGGCGGAAAATATTTGGTGGTGTAATATCGGCAATAATTTTCACGGCGCTTTAAGTCAAAAATAATTTTTTTCTTGGCCTCAGCTAAACGACCTTTCAGTAGCTTTTGCTGTTCCCGATCCAGAATTTGCTGTTCTTTTTCTACTATATTCTCAAACTCTTCAAGCAGTTTAGAGTGCCGATATTGTTGCTTGAAGTTCTGTCTATCTAAATACCAATGACTTCCACTGTGTGGTTTATTAGAGTCTTCATTTTTCTTGCCCATGACAATATTGAGCATTGAGCGTATCGCCACTTCAATCCGCTCAATTGCATCTAAGAGTAATAACCGAAGCTCTCTATCAAAAGCATATAGCGCAACAATCTGCTTAAACTCAGTTTGAGGATAAAAACGATGCTGATCGTCGTTAGGTTGCTGAAAGGGGCGCATATAAGCAGACAATCTAAAGTAACTAATGACCTCAAGATAATGTGCTGCTTTTTCTGGGTTTTTGATGATGAGGCCACGTTGTTCCAGCAAGGCTAATTGTTGGCTAACATCAATGACAGGCTTGTTAAAGGGGATCATACGCACCCCCTAAAACGAAAAAACCCGCACAATTTCAGCATCCAATTTGACGAGTCAAATAGTCTAGGCTTGGCGGGTGTATTGCCGCTGATTCTAGAGTTTTTCACTTTTAACGTCAAATAAATATCCATGCCTAGCTTTCCAATCCCATGGCAGCTAAGTGCGCAGCCACTTTCTCGCTTAGCTTTGCAACCTGTTCAACCAATTGCGGCAGTGGTTCGGCGTAGCGTTCTTCCAAGTCTTGCACGCGGTTGGCCAGTTGCTGGGTAACGCGTTCAATCTCGGCCACAATTTGTGCTTGTAAGGTAGCCAGCCATTTGTCCTGCACAATGAGGGTTTTAATCTGGCCGATAGTGAGTTTGGGGTATTGCTCAAACACGGCTAAATCCAAGGCGTCTTGGGCGTCTTTAACCGCTTTTTTAGCACGGGTTTCGGCATCAAATAATTTTTGTGCTTGCTTGAGTGCGGCTTGTTCTTCGGCGTCGGTGCTTAGCTTTAAGCGCGCGCCAACGCTGGCTTTGCTGATTTTATCGTTGTCGTTCAGGGCTTCAACCAGCAAACCGTCTTCGCTGCTGTGTTCTTCTAAATAGCTTTCTAACGCTTGGCTAGCGGCATCTTGGCGGCTTTGCAGCGCATCCAGTTGGGTTTGTTGCTCGGCAAAATAACGCGCCACAATTAATGCAGGTGGAATCAGCTCGGCTTTGTACTTGGCTTTGGCAATCACTAAATCAGGGGTTTCGCTGAGTTTGACGGTTTTGCCTTTATCGTCTTTAACGGCCACCAATTCACGTAAGGTATTGCCCACTGCCCAGCCGTCTTGCACCAGTACATACACATCGTCCTGCATAGTGTCGGCCCAGTAATCCATTAAAATTTGATAAATATCGTAATGGTTCAGCAGCGGCTGCTGGGCATAGCGCGCCAGTAAATCTTCACTGATGCGCTGAATAATCGCTTTGGGTTGCTCGTTCAAGCTGATGCTGTCTAGCGCAGCCTGTGCGGCCCACTGAGTAAAAGGTTGCAGGCTGTGCTCGGCAAAGGCTTTAAACTCGGGGTGATTGAGCAGGGTGCTTTTTACCTCTGCGCCTTTGACTAAGGCTTGGCTAAAACCTGGACGGGTGGGCTTAAATAAGGCGGCCTGAATGCTTGGGAATACCTGCCAATAATCCGCCAGTGCATCAATATCGGCATTAGGAATACCGCCTTGTAAGTGCGCGCTAAGGTTGTGTAAATCTTCTGGCTCGCTGGCATCAATGTAGCGTGGAATATTGAGGTTGTAATCGTTCTCGGCAATTTCGCCCAGCGTCACCATACGGCTGTAACGCGGCAGCTCTAATTGTTTGGTAAATACATCAACTATTTTATGAATATCTTGGCTGCGCAGGCGGTTTTTGTTGCCGTCTTTCATAAAGCCTTTGCTGGCATCTAGCATAAAAATACCGGTGCGCGCGGCGGCCTGCTCTTTATCTATCACGATAATGCAGGCGGGAATCCCGGTGCCGTAAAACAGGTTTGCCGGTAGGCCAATAATGCCTTTGATATAACCTTGTTTAATCAGGTTTTCGCGAATGCGCGCTTCGGCATTACCGCGAAATAACACACCGTGGGGCAAAATCACTGCGCCTTTACCGGTGCTTTTCAGGCTTTTAATAATGTGCAGCAAAAAGGTGTAGTCGCCGTTTTTCTCTGGCGGAATGCCCCACACAAAACGCCCAAACTCATCGGCTTGGGGGTTAAGCCCGTTGGTCCAGTTTTTATTTGAAAACGGCGGGTTAGCCACGGCAAAGTCAAAGGTTTTAAGCTGGCCGTTGGCGTCTTTCCACTGCGGATCGCTCAGGGTGTTGCCCTGCCAAATTTTAGCGGTGGCGTTGTTGTGCAAAATCATGTTCATACGCGCGAGAGCGCTGGTGGCGTTGTCCATTTCTTGGCCAAAAATCGACAAGCCGCGCGGCGCTTCATCACTGGCTTTTAACAATAGCGAGCCAGAACCACAGGTGGGGTCGTAGACCGTGGCGTCTTGTGGTGTTTGCGCATTAATGCCAATGATTTTCGCCATAATCCGCGAGACTTCGGCTGGGGTATAAAACTGACCCTTGGATTTGCCCGACTCGGTCGCAAAGTGGCGCATCAGGTATTCGTAAGCATCGCCGAGCAAGTCATCGCCATCGGCGCGGTTATCGCTTAGGTTAAGTCCTTCAAAAATGCCAACCAACTTACCTAAGCGGTCAACCATGTCTTTGCCTTTGCCGAGCTTGTCTTCGTCGTTAAAGTCGGCGACATCAATCACGCCTTTAAGATCGTTTTCTTCGGCAAGGCGGCTGATGATTTTATTGATTTTATCGCCAATTTCTTTATCGCCCTTAAGCAGCACCATGTCATCAAAGCTGGCACCTTGCGGCACTACAATCATGCCGTAGGGATCATTTTTATACTTATCGGATACGTATTTAATAAACAGCATGGTCAGCACGTAATCTTTGTACTGACTGGCATCCATACCGCCGCGCAACTCATTGCAGCTGGCCCAAAGGGATGAATACAGCTCGGTTTTTTTAATAGCCATTTGGGTTTCCTTAATACGAATCGAAGTAACACAAGACATGGCCGCAGCCCCTAGCTGCAGCGTGGCAAAGTATACACGGCTGAAGCTTAGCGGTAATGGGCGACCCAGTTTGTCGCACCAGATATAGGGCTAGCCTGATGTCGGCTTAACTAAACTTGTCGCTGCTCATACTGCCAGAGGGGTATGATAAGGCGTAACTTGCCATTTTAGAGGAGAGTACTAATGACGACTTGTAGTTGCCCCCGCTAAA
>NZ_JASLIX010000129.1:0-23513 GCF_030152715.1 Paenalcaligenes sp. | reverse complement strand
TGATAAAAAACAGCACCAAAAAGAAGGGGATACGCAAAGGTCGTGCTTGTTTAAGTTATGAATTATTAGCCATAGAAGGTGCTGATCGTTTAGCCTAGTGATGCATATCCTTAATGCATAGAAGCTGGTCCTTCATGTACGGGTATTTATCCCCGTTATACGGGAATCGCTCGTTTTCTATGTCTATTGATCACCTAAACCTGGCGCTAGAAGGTCGTAAAAGTCGTTTCTAGGCCTTTTTTCATGAATTAGGGGTCAAGGGTAGCGTAAGTCCGTTTTATCGTTAAATACGGGCTATTTGAGGCGCGAGCTTGGGTTTGCAGGCATTGTTTGTAAAGCCTTGAGGGTTTATATGTCAGACAGTTAGGTTAAAGTACGCCATTTTTGGTGTGGGTGGCTTAATGTGAAATCCAAAATAGGGTGTAGCGCAAATTTAGTGCTTGTTTAAGTAGATTGTTAGACTTGAATGTTTAGCCTAGTGATGTAGATCCTTAATGCAGGGACGTTGGTCCCTCATGTACGGATATTTATCCCCGTTATACGGGAATCGCTCGTTTTCTGTGTCTATTGATTACCTAAATCTGGCGCCAGAAGGGTGTGAGAGCTGTTTCTGGCCCTTTTTACGTACATGAGGGGCCCCAGGTAGTGCGAGTCCATTTTATCGTTAAATACGGGCTATTTGAGGCGCGAGCTTGGGTTTGCAGGCATTGTTTGTAAAGCCTTGAGGGGTTATATGTCAGACAGCCAAATTAAAGCACGTCATACAAGTCTTTTTCTTTTGGTGCTGGCGGTTTAATGCGATTTAGTGCAATTTAACGCGATTCAATGCGATTTAATGCGATTTAATGCGATTTAACGAAATTAAGGCCTTAGTGGATATAAGGTTGCATTACTTCGCGCTCAATAGAATGGCAAGATGTGTGTTGTGGGCCCACAAGCTGCGCTTGTCGTCACCCAACACCTGATCGACTCGCTGTAGCTCGACGACACGCTTGCTCTGCGAGGCATACCGGTGCTACCGCACCAGAGAGGAAAACATGGAAGAAAAAAGAAGTGGAGCCTATGGCTCAAGACCAAGGGGGAAGTACATTAAAGTTTTTGTAACGTCAGAAGAAATGTCAGAAATTCAAGAAAAAGCAAAGATGTCAGGCTTATCGATGTCTGCCTTTCTGCGAGCGCTTGCCTTGAATCAGAAAGTACGTTCTGTTTTAGATCTGCACGCTGTAACCGATATGGTGAAAGTGAATGGAGATCTGGGTAGGGTGGCAGGTTTGTTAAAGCTTTGGCGGCTAGAAAAACATGGTCATGGCGCTTCGGCACATTCTGTTGACGTGTTGATGAATGATTTTCGATTGCTTCAAAAGAAAATGAGGGATTTGATGCACAAGGCCTTAAAGGGCCCGCGCTATTGAGGGTGGCTTAGAGAGAATTGAAAAGGGTTCTACGAAGCATCTCTCGTGTTTTAGTGAGCGCGGATAGTCCGTACATTGGGTGCTGTTTTCGTACATTGGGGGCTAAGTCCCGTACATTAGGGGCCAGGGTTCCTTGCAATTCATTGTTTTTAAATGTTTTTTGGGTTGTTCGTAGCTAAAGCTTTTGAAATTCTTTAAATCTTCTAAAACCCAAGTCGGCAGCTTTTGATTGGGATAGGGATTTATGGATAAAGGGAGAGGCACTAAAAAGATGATGGCTTGCTATGAGTGATGGTTAAAGCGAGTTTAATAAATGGTGATTCTCCAGGTGTGTATAAGCAATACGGCTTTAGTTTTTAAAAGTCTCTTTTTGTGTTAATTTGGTAATTGGTTTTTCAGTGTTTAGATTTAGTTAATGAATCAACGAGTAGGGTACGCACGTGTAGCAGCAGATGATCAGCACCTAGACTTGTAGCGCGACGCGCTCCAGCAGGCTGGGTGTAGTGTTATCTACGAAGAGGCAGCCAGGGGCAAGAACGCAGCACGGTCAGAGCTTGAATAGTGACGTCAAACGCTTCGTGCAGGCGGATACTCTGGGAGGTTGGCGACTAGATCGACTCGCGCGAAGCCTACCTGATTTTTTTCGGATCATGAGCGATCTTGAGCGGTGTGGTGTCGGGTTTGAGAGCTCGACTGAAAATATTGAAACCAGCGGCGCAGTGGGCAGTCAGGTTGTTAGTGTATTTATGGCACTAGCCAAGTTCAAGCGTAGCTTTATCTAAGAAGGAGCGCATGCTGGCTTTACCGCTGCGCGCGAGGCCGAGCTGGTGGTCGCAAGCCAAAGTTAGGCTAGGAATAGGTGTGGGAGATCAAAGATCTATTACGTAACCCTGAAATTAAAGTGGTCGATGTGGCGAGACACTATGGGGTCTTCAGAACCACGCTTTACAAATATGTCGGCATAGTTACTCCAATCAAGTAGATCTGCGAGGGAAATGATGGGAGATAGGTGGATTGAGGAAAAAGCTCAAATGTATAGAGTTGAAAACGCAGAATATGCACTTGACCCTGAGTTTTGGCTGAGCGGCCAAGCACTTGGTTTTCCGATTCACTTTAATCTTGTGCTCAGACATCTGCGCCAGGATATGCGTGATGACTGGTATTTCGACTGTTTGCAGTACGATGACCTATTTAATAATTCAGCTGACGCTAAGAAAATAATTATATCGCTCCTCCAGAAGTGGAATGGTGTTTATTGTGGCACTCGCAGTGTTGTTCGAAATATACCGAAGAAGGGGTTCGGAGAGCGTTATGGTTTAGAAACTGATTTCTTTGATCGGTTTTTATATCAGGCTATTTGCAGCTTCCTAATTCCTTTCTACGACCCACTTCTAGGACATCGCGTCCTGAGCTATCGCTATGACCCAACACCATTAAATTCGAAGTACTTATTCAAGAACAAGATTGACCGTTGGTTTACGTTCGAAGGTGTAAGCCTAACTTTTCGTAGATCAGGACGCTATCTTCTTGTGACTGATTTGAGTAATTTCTTTGAAAACGTGTCGCGTGTACAAATAATAAATGCACTTGAAAAAGCAGTTCCAGATCTTGCTGCAACAGGTCCAGAGAAGCTACAGATTCGCAATGCAATTGCTACCCTCGATCGTTTGCTAACCCAATGGACGTACAGTGGAGATCACGGTCTTCCGCAGAACCGAGATGCATCCTCTTTTTTGTCTAATATTTTGTTGGCAGCTGTTGACAGAGAGATGACGAGGAAGGGCTACGATTACTATCGTTATGTGGACGACATACGTATCATTGTGGACTCCGAAGTGCACGCGCGGAGAGCATTACAAGATTTAATTAGAGAGCTTAGAACGGTTGGTCTAAATATTAACGCTAATAAAACCGAAATTCTTTCACCGGATGCCTCGAGCGAAAAAATTGCTGAGTATTTTCCCTCGCAGGATAGCTCAACAATGGCAATTGATCAAATGTGGCAATCTCGCAGTCGTCGCATTGTGACAAAATCTGTGAGTTATATTTTTGAGATTTTGAGTAGTTGTATAGCTACTGGAGACTCGCAGACTCGGAAATTTCGTTTTGCAGTGAATCGGGTTGCACAGATAGTTGAATCTGGGCTTTTTGATGTTGGTGATACATTATCTATCGAATTGCTCGACACATTGTCTAGGTCCCTATCCGAACACGCGGTCACGACCGATCAGTACTGTCGATTAATAGCAGCTTTGGACCGGGAGGGTCGCTGTATGCCCGCATTGGCGGGGTTCTTGCTTGCTGAAGAGACTGCTATTCATGATTGGCAGAACTACAACATCTGGATGTTGCTGGCGACGCGCAGATATTGTTCTGACGAACTAGTGGAGCTCGCTGAACGAAAGCTTACTACGGATGTTAGGTCGGGCGAGGCAGCCGCTATATTAATATGGCTTCGCTGTGTAGACCAAAAGGAACTCATAGGGCGATGTATTAGTGAGTTCGGATCCTTGCCTTACCAAAATGCTCGTTATCTTCTTATAGCTTCGTCGATACTTGACCAGGATGTGGTGCGCCCTCTCTATGGCAATGTGCCGATTTACTTACAGGGAACCAGTCGTCGGGCTGAAGCTCACTGTGACGACGAAGGTCTCCCGTTTGTAGTGCGTGAAAGAATAAGTCTGTTGAACCTTGCTGATGAGGTTAGTGAGTATGACTGAATTAGATTATAGACTTATGCTTTTTGTAAAAGACTTCACTGATAAGGGTGCAGAAAAATATTACTGGTTTAAAGAGAATCAGCTCGAAGAAGTCGATGCTGCCAGTATCATCGCGTTTGAGGGTGTAGTGGTATGCCATGATTTTTGGATGATTCGAGATGTTATATTCGATAGCACTGGAACACTTCCTGAAGTGATCGTCGATGTTGACGAATTCCGCATCTCTATTAGCGGCTTACCTGAGGATAGAATTGATCGTGAAAAGCGTAGCGTAGCGACTCATCTTGTGCAGTATGGTGCAGAAGAGGAGGTCTGTGATACCTACTGGAGGATGTTCAATAAGGGAGAAGAGTATGATACGGACGTTGCTATTAAGGTGGCGAAAGCGATCGAGGCAATGTATCTTGATCTCTGCGAGAAGGCCTCTTCAGCTAATGAGCTAGAACGCTTCTTTAGTGTTGAGGTGCCAGTGTATCGTATTCTTCAGTTTTTCATGTCTAAGGGGGTTTTAATTAATACAACTGAGCTCTCGGAAAAGCGATCACAAGCGGAGCACGATTACTTCCTAGCCCTGAAGAACTATTCGGCGAAGCATGATATGCCGCTTGAGACTCCAACCAGGCGTGCTTTGGCGGCTAAGCTTTCTGCGGAAGGTTTTGAACTGGAGGAGGTCTCAGTCGAGTATCTCCTCGAGTTCGTACCTCATTCACGCGACTTTGGCAGTGACACTATGACGTTGCTTAATTTGGATGCAACTCGTCGCGTACTCAGCTCTTTAACATTAGCTTCTACTTTTATACGTCCTGTTATAGATGTATTTGGTTCGCGCACATCGCGAGTTCAACTCCGCAGTCCTAGTCTCCAGAATCTTCCGAAAAGGTACCGCTCCATTATAGTGGCTAGTAAGGGTGCCCAACTTAGCTACGTTGATTTTGATCAATTTGAGGTAGGAATTATGGCGGCTCTTTCCGGTGATGAGGAGCTTAAGAGGTTGTACGCTGCGGGTGATATGTATGATCTTTTTGCTACTGACCGCTTGGGTCTAAGTGGCAATAGAAAAGCCGCTAAGCAATTGTTTCTTTCCTATGCGTATGGAATGAGTAGGAAAGCGCTTATAGACGCAGCGTGTTCGTTTGGAGTTGAACGCAGAAAGGCTAAGGAAGCGTTTAAGTTATTTCAGTGTTATGAGAATTGGAAAAAGTTAGTATATGAAGAGTTTAAAAATAATAGCCGTGTGGCTACCTTGCTTGGCAATCACTATCGGAGATCTAGCACCAATGGGCAGCTTACAAGGAAAGAGCAGCGTTCGGTTGTGAGTCAGATCGTTCAAGGGACAGCATCTTTGATTTTCAAACGAGTATTAATAGCTGTCGCTTCTATCCCTGATGTGCGAATTGTGTTGCCAATGCATGATGCCTTGCTTTTTGAGCATACTCTAGTTGAAACACCGAATCGAGTAGTCGACGCCTTTGAAAGCGTTATGACCGATGTACTCGAGTCACAGGTTACTGGTAAAGCGTCTATTAGTGATTTCTTTGAACGCAGCCAAGTCTGTTCTTCTTAGGAGTTGTAAAAGCTTAAGATTCTAGGGTGAGGTGTACAGGTTAATCATTCAGCGGTTCACCTGAGACCCTTATAAGCTATTTCTTGATTGTTAGGGGCTGTGTTTTCATGGTGTTTATTATTGCTTTAATTATATGTGATTGATTTATAGTTTGTTTTTATGCTGTTGGGAATAGGGTGTGGCTTTATGCCGCTGTCACCCCTGCGGGTACTATTTCCTATAGCAACCAGAGAGGACAGGAGACCATTACTTTTGGCCTCTACGGGCTTAAGGTGACATCACTTTGCCCGAGGAGTGTGAGTAGCGGGAGGCGATGTTGCTGGATTGGGTAGGTATGGTTGATGAATGGACTACTGAAAGTATTTGTTAATTGTCCCTGTATGTCTCCTTTGTAATATTTTTAGTTGCATCGAATTTTAGGCTGATAACAATGACAGGTCGTAAAAAAATACCCACAGACACTAAACTTCGGCTGTTCTCGGAGGCTGCAGGCTACTGCCAACGTCCTGATTGCCTTCAGCCCCTTTTTCCCGCTGAGATGGGAGGGGACAAGCATATAGCTGAAATGGCTCATGTGATTCCGCATGGAGAAACGGGACCACGTCATGGAGAAAGACCTGTTGGAGAGTTTGAGACCGATTCCTTTGAAAATCTTATCCTATTGTGCCCGACCTGTCATACGATCATCGACAAGGAGCCTGCCGGATATAGCCGGGGTACGTTGTTAGGTTGGAAAAGTAATCACCTTGCTGCTTTGGCGCATAAGCAAGGAATTCGAGGCTATGATGAACGAGGTCAAGTTCGATGCGCTGTGGTCGCCGCTATGGCTGAAAACAAAGCCGTATGGAAGGAGTTCGCACCATCCGATGGTTCGAGTTTCGAATATGATCCGGAGTCTGAGGCGGCTAAGACATGGGTGCAGAGGGTGAGAGGTGTCATTTTGCCTAATCATTTCCGTATTCAGGCCATTATTTGTGCAAACCAGCGACATATGACAGAGGTTGAGTTGCAGACGTTCGCCCGATACCAAGAGCATGTGCGAGGCCTCTCCGAGCGTCACGTTTGTGGTATCGCCGGTAGCGCTATCCGTTATCCGACAGAAATGGATGGAATCTTCTCATGAACTGGCAGGTTAATTTTGCACTGAAATATATTCAAGACACCCATAAAGATGCGTCAGTAAAACATGTTTGCGATAACGTTCTCAGAATTACGATGCCTCATAAACCCGCCGTAGTGGCTGTTATCTTGGCCGATTACACGATCAACACTGAGATGGCGATGCAATACCATACGGATTTCCCAGACATGAATTTCCTATGTGGATATCGAAAGGAGTGTGTTTGGGAAGGTGGAGCGATCAGATATTTGGAAGACAATGCAATAGGTTGGGGAAGTGCCGGCACACTTAGTTCCGCCGTTTACAAAGGTGATGCGAGGAGTGCTGCTCATAAGGATTACTTCTTTTCCTATCGGCTCATCAGACAGATGAAGTCTATTAAGAAGATCGAGAGAGAATTTGATCGAGTATTCACGGTGACACCCGCCGTTGGGCGTACTTTCCGTGTAGGTATGATTATGGAATATGAACCGACAGCTGATGCCATTCGTACTTTCTGGGATAGGTTTGGTCCTATTGATATTGCCTGGAATATCAACCCCAATGGGAATCCCACTCAGAGTGCGATCAAAGCAGGAGCTGAGCTTGGGTGTGAGGTGATGAAATGGGACGAGTTAAAGATGCGGTTGCAGAGCCAGTGATAACGGCATGTGAGGTTGCGAGATATATACTAAGATCCTGCGAGTCCTTGCGAGAGTTCGAGTCTTACATGTTTGGCTCTTCATTATCTGGGGTGGGCAGTGATTTCGATATTTTGATTATTGGCCCGGCTGGTGAGCCGTTATCCCGCCTAAAGGCAGAATTGAGATTTGCAGGAAAGGAGCTGCCGCTTGACGTTCTATATATGCTGCCGACAGAGGCGGATGAGACTAGATTTGTTACGAGTGCGGGGTGTATATCTCTTTCGCAATTGGCGCGAAAATAAAATGTATTGGTTTTAGCCTAATAGATCGGGCTGAGCATGTGGGATTAAGTTTGGGTCAGGCTGTTTTAACCGCTAAAATTTTTCGTGACGTTCTCAATCCTTTAATTGGAGTAGTTTAGGCGTCGAGAGCAATGGTTTCAGCATTTTCGATACCGTCTGACATTTGATGCTCTATTTTTTGATATCTCTGACTGATTGAGTCTGCTTCACTGGAATATCGCTATTGCTTTTTGCGGTCTATTGGTTTTGAGTCCACTACCAAACGCGTTTGATTGTGTGGCTCCAAATCAGGCTGGCCCAAGATACGAGTGTTCCGATAAACCGTCGGTCTCTTGAATTCTGCTGATCCTTTGTTTTAATGAATCCACGTATGTAACTCTAGATCCTGGAGCACTACGGTATCAAGCTCTACTGTAAACACCATATTTATACATTTCACTGTCTCTTTGATATATTCGGCACTACTAGCCCAGAGCTTTTTTCTTCAATAGTTGAAATGCTGCGTCGATTTTATTCTTTAAGATACATTACTTGATACTCGAGGTCTTGCGACCAGCATTAAAAGGCTATCGTATATGTTTTTCCTGTCTCGATACATAAAAATATCAAATGTATAGCGTGTATTGTCTGGGTCTGCAACAGCCTGTATGCAGTCCGATAAGAGTGCTGGGTAGTTCTTTATATAGTTTACTTCATGTTTTTTGTCGTTATCGCGGATAGCAGCCACTCTGATGGCTAGCAGCTTAGCGAGTGTGAAGTAGCGCTAGAGGTTGTTGATATAGATTGAGATTAAATAAATACTATCGACGTTAGGGTTGTATTTAGGGGCGTGAATTTTGTTGCATTTCACCATCTCAGAATAAGCTCTGCAGTTTTTGAAGAAAGCTCCTTTAAGTTAGTGGGTTGAGGTGGAGAGTCTCCGCTTAGGATCAAAAGTCTCTGTGGATTTAGTTGTGTAACAATGAAACTATTATGCTAGCGAGAAAAAGCTGCTTCCTGCTACAGGAGCGACTTCGATCAATCAATTTACGTATATGTACTTGGCTTAGGTGGTTCTCAGACTCCTCTAGCAAAAGCGCGTTAAGTGCATGCTCCTGATTGTGCAGCGTAAAATCTGTTTTAGTAAAGCATTGCCGATCCTCACACTTGCAATCCAAGGGGAGCCTTCGGTGATGATGTCGGTTTCGACGTTAGCTTTCGGGCTTGTCCTGAGCGAAGTTATAAGCATCCAGACCATTGTTGGGTGTTTTGAAGACACTGTCCTTGAGTTCCTTTCGCTGAGTAATGCTCGCATGTGAGACATGCATTGAACGCGTATACTCGCGTGTGACGTACTCGTTGTTCATTTGTGAGCTTTTGGTTAGTAAGTGTTGCAGCGGCTTTTTGTACGGAAACATAACCTCATCCGAAAATGTAATCCATAGTACTCAAAAGAAAAGGTGCCATGTTGCTGAGGGAGGGTTGCCTCAATTTCTTATATACTCATCTACAGGTTTACACACCATTTTTATGCCAAGCTGATCAGCATCCTGACTGTTGTTACGACTGGCTAGGCCGTGGCGTCCAGAGAAACCATTGAGATAAACCTCGATTAGAAGTTCTGGGGGAGGACGATACCTGTGCTAACTACGAGAAATTCGGCGATACAGACTGTGTTAAATAGAGTTTCTAGTCCAGTGCCCTCGACTTTATTACGACTGGCGCTTAACACAATATCTATTGTTTGTAGCGCAGAGCTCTTGCCAGCTTATAAATGTTAGTTTAACTACTCTAGCTGACTTAAAAGGTTTGATTTTTGTTCTCATGTGCCTGCTAGAAAAAATTGCTTTGCGCTTCTGCCAGTCATGCTTTTGATCAGGTGGTTTAATGCGCTTGGGCTACTGTAGTGAAGCTGATCTGCAATTTGACCGAGAGAGTAATTCTGTTGATTGAGTTTTACAGCTTGTGCCAGTAATGCAAGCTTTTTCCATTGTTGCCAGCTCATATTCAGTTCTTTTTTAAAAAGGCGTTGTACGGTGCTAGGACTTAATCCGTAAGGTGGTAATAAGGTAGTTAGAGTTTGATCTGCAGCTGGGTGTTGTAAAAAGTGTTGGCAAATCGCCCGTAAGCGTGGATGGGAAGGTAAGGGTACGGATAAAGGTTGTACAGGAGCTTGCTCAATTTCAGTTAAGAGGATTTGATTAAGTTGACCCATATATCGTTGTGAGTTTTGAGTGGCTTGCAGTTCAATCAGACGTTGTAGTAAAGCGTGAATAAAAGGGCTGCTATACAAGCAGCGTGGTTGGCGCCAAGATGAGCAAAGCGGTGTAGTCAGCGGTTGGATTGGGATGTCCTTAAGTTGTATTTGTACCGCGAGAAGCTGTGAGTCTTGTTGTATTTCAGTGTGGTGAGGGTGCCTAGGGGGCATCCAAACCATAGTTTGAGACGTAGCGTTACACACTAGTGATGTAGTGCGGATTTGAACTACCCCCCGCGTGCAGACGATGAGCTGCGCATAAGGGTGTTGATGATTTTTGACCGTAGTGTGTTTGGCGTGTTTCCGCAAAACCAACGTGATAGGCTGCTGCCTAGAAGGTTGATTAGTGGTTAGGGCCAGAGGAAGAACTTCTTTTTTTTGATTGATTTTCATTGCTTTTTGCATAAATTTCTAAAAACTGTCACCGTATCTCTTTATACACTGGTAGCTTTATTAGTGCGAGGTGTAAAAGATGAGTGACTATTCCTTACAAGAAAAACGGGTTTTTTATGCGTTGTTAGTTGGTGTGGTCTTACCTTTAATTGATACCACTCTAATTAATTTAGCAGTACCAACGATTCAAGCGGACTTAAATGCGTCTCTGCATCATATGCAATGGGTTGTTGCATTATTTAACTTAAGCGCGGCCAGTAGTTTGATCTTTTCGGCGTGGCTAAATGAGCGTTTTCTGCCGCGGCATGTTTGGTTGTTTTGTTTGAGTTTATTTACTTTTGTGACGGCTATGGTTGCTTTAGCTCCCCAGATATGGGTGCTGATGGTTGTCCGAGCGATCCAGGGTGCGTGCATTGGAATTATGTTACCAACCATGCAAACTTTGGTAGCGCAGTTGGTGGGGGTAAAGCGCATGAAAGGAGCCTTAGCTACTTTGTCCATACCAGCGGTTTTAGCGCCTTTGATTGCCCCCGTGTTAGGAGGGGGGGTGTTAGCGATAGGGCACTGGTCATGGTTATTTGCGGCACAGATACCTTTTTGTCTCCTAGCGATCGGGGTCGCGTATGTGTACTTGCCTAAAGCAGGCATGCATAACCTTCCGTCTAAACGTCATTTGGACTGGTTTTCTGCTTTATTATTGTGCCTGGCTATGCTTGCATTAAGTTATGGGCTAAATAGTATTCATTTGCTTCAAGGCCAGTTGTTTGTTGCGATAGGTGTGCTGTGCATTGCGCTTTATTATGTGAATCCCATAACGACTTCTACCCCCTTATTTGCTCCAGCTTTAGTGAAAAACCCCGTTTTTTTATGTCGATTAAGCTTAGTTTTAATTGGTGCTATGTTTTATTACGGAGGGGTTTTCTATTACCCGCTTGTGTTGCAAGCGGCAGAGGGAGGTTTTTGGGTAGAGTATGCCAGTGCGGCTTTGATGATACAGGCGTTAGGGGTATTAGTAGGACGACAGGGCCTGAAGTGGGAGCGAATTGATCGCTATGGGGATGCTCAGCAGTTGGTAGTGAGCTTGGCAGCCGCGTGTTTGTTAACCATTGCGCTCGTTTTAATTCCCACAGATTGGGTGGTAGTGTGGTTAAGTGTGATGGGGGTACGTGGTATTGCTGTGGGAGTTTTAACCATAGTGAGCTTAAGCTATGTATATAAAAACATGTCGGACAAGCTGAGTGCGCAAGTCAGTACATTATCTCGTTTAGCTACTTATTTAGGTGCAGCTGTGATTGTGTGTTTAGGAAATGGTTAAAGAGCAATGTACTGATTAAAGGAACTGCTAATTAAATGCCCCATACATGACTAGCTTGTTATAGGCGTGGTACCAGTTGGGCAAGTCTTATACATAGGCAACTATTATTCACCACTTACCGCTTGAATGATCTATTGTCTTAACCAATAATGTGCCGCATCACCATCTCGGCGCTGGTGCCAAACCAATTTGAAATTGAAAGGGGCAATGGCCAAAGGTGGTTCAAAAATTCGCTTTATTCCTGGGGCCATTGTTCGAAGAGAAGGAGGGCAGTTTGGGTAATAGGACTCGAGCTCCGTAATCCGACATCGCCAACGAAACAAGCGATGCATACTAGCAGGATCAAACGTAGGCGGTTCAAGCAGAGCTCCAAGCTGTTTTAATGCGTTGGTCAGTGCGGACAACAACTTTGCGGCTCTGGAGGTTAGCTCGAGTTTAGCAGATTGTCGCACCAGTAGCGGATCCTCAAAAATGCGACGCAGATGAGCTAGGGAGTAGCTAACGGCAGGTTGGCTTTTATGCAAACGTAAAGCGGCTCTAGAAACCTGTTTTTCCAGCAATAATGTATGCAGAGTGACCAATAGATTAAGGTCGATATGCCAGTCAACAAAAGTTAAAGGTAGTCTTTCAATTGGAATAGAGATTTATGGATAAGGGAGAAGCACCAAAAAGATGAAGGCTTATTATTAGTGACAATTAAAGAGTGCTCAACAAACAGCCATTTGTTGAGCGCATAAAAATTGCGTTGTTTCGATTTCGAAATCCGAGCTGGTTTGGCTGTATAAGGCATAAAAGGCTGCTAGGCCTACGGTAGTGAGCTGAAATCACCTTTGGACATAATGGCATCGGTGGTATCGCTTTGGCTGAGGCGCACCAGCAGCTGTTCATGCGCGTGAAGTTATGTTCCAAGTCTTTCGTTGGGAAATTGAGCAAGATCAATCTTAGTGAAGCCTTTTAGATGATCCTAAAGGGGCGAATGAAGCGACGTAATCCGTATTTGGTATTCTTGTCTCAGCAGGTGCTGGATATTTTTACTGCTTTAAAGACCTTTGCCGCTGGTTCAGAGTTTGCATTGCCGTCGCGGTACGATTTTGATGCGTACAGCGAGCACGTTATTGCATGAGGCCGGATAGTACTGACTGGGTTGAAAAACGCCTAGAGCACCAACACCATACACTTCGGATAATGATAGTAGATTGACTTTACCTTGCTCACTAGTATGTCCGGTGAAGTCTAAATCTTGGCTGTTAGAAGTAGAGCATTCTTCTGAGGGGACTAGTTGGTGTTCAACACGAGCAATATAGTAGACTTCATCGAGGTCACTCTGATCTAATTCTCCGTGTTCAAGTGCTAGTTTAATGCTGTGTTTCCACCATATAGGCTTATCTTCAATCCATGCCTGTATTTGTTCTATTGGTGTCATTGCTTTGCCCTGTTTTTGATGAGCCGACGAAATAAATTGTTGGCTTCTGTTAAATGATTTTAAAGATAACGTTGATGCTATTATGCCTGATTAGATTTCATCGTTAAGTCGAGTCAATTATGACTTTAGTGGTACTCAGGCACAGTACGGCACCAAATTCGGATGTCTCAAGTGCAGACGTTATTATGCTAAGCAGATAGATAGAAAGTGCGATGAGGCATTACGTATTGCTTTTAATAATAGTGAGTTCTCCACTTTTTGGTGAAGACGAGTTCGCCGTTTGCTATCCTCAGACTTGCAACAAAGGAGTGGTAAAGAATGCGTAGATTTCCCTCAATGAGATAGAGTACCTTCGCCGTGATGTGGCAGAAGCATCAGTATGGGCTAAGGCGGAGTTAAAGCGGCTATGAACAGCAAAAACCAAAAAATTCGCGTATGGTATAAGTGATGGCATCGATAAAAGCAAATTTTCTAACTAGCTGTTATATAGATGTATTTTCTTCTTATTGACCTTCGAGTGGGAATGATTCTATGTCTGGCACAGTCAGGCAATAAATAGCAGTCAATGCCCTGAAGCCCGCGTAATTGCGGGCTTTTTGGTTTTTAGGGGTGGTAGGGGCTGCACTGACTAACAGATTAAAGAGGCAGGTGAAGTTTGATCGTTTGAAGCAGAATTGGATTATTTTAAACCTAGCTTAACGGCTATATGTTTTCTAGACAGTCTACAGGATCGCTAGTGTGATCTACCCTTGAGGGATAAAAGCTGTTAAGGTTGCCATTAAAATTTTAGTGCTTGAGTGTTATTAACGAAACAAGGCAAAGCGACGATCGCATTTTAACGGAGGGTCGACACTGGTATTCGAGTCACTTCGTCAATTAATTTATTTAAAAGATTATGTCCCCCTCAAAAGAAAAAAAGGCTAAGCGTAATGCGGAAAGTATGGATTTTGTTTTTTCCGCTTCACTTGGTGGATTTAACCAGCTTCAGGGTGAGGCACTTAATAAGGCGCTGGCTGATTATAAAACTGGGATTATGAATTCAATCACTGCCAAAAGTGGTGGTTTGAAAAATCAAACTCTCGATGTTCAGCAGGGATTTACTGCTGAGGCTCACCATATGGGGTCATTTAACATTGAAGCAGCCGCCAAAGGGCAGCTTAATCATAACGCGACGCTCGATGTAGGTCAGGTCAACGACCCAGTAGCGGACATCCGTGTGAATACTCCAAGTGGTAGCCACGACTACCAGGTGAAGTTCTATCAGGATGGGGATTCAACGGCTGCAGCTCTATCTCCAAAGCGGTATGACACCGTTGGTAAAGTGGTTCCTAAAAATCAGGTTCAGGATGTAAAGAATGCAGCATCCAAGCGCGCAGCCAAGGCAGAAGGGAATCGTCCAGAGGTTGCTGATAGCTATAGAGATACAGCAGAAAAAGCTACTGATAAATTGTCGTCTCATGATGATCAGAACATCCAAAGCACAGGACTCAATCGCAAGGGTGGGGGTAGCGCTGAAGAGCTGGTCAAGGAGGCAAAAGAAAAGGGTGAAGGGCCTGACTATAAGGAAACAGCACGGGTTAGAGCGGAGTTTAATGGCATGCAGTACCGCAATGCCGTTAAATCTGGAGCTTTATCGGGAGCCACATTTGCTGCGGCAGGTGAGCTATATAGTATTTTGAGCAGTAATGAGCCGATGAGTAAAGAGCGCTGTATGGAGGCCGCGCAGAACATTGTGTTTAGTGCACTCAAAGGGGCGGGTCGAGCAGTAGCTGTAACCGGTGTCCAACACCTTGGCCAGATAATGACTGGTGCTGCAGCACAAGCGGCTTCTAAAGCAGCAGGTAGTGCAGCAGTCAAAGTCGGAGCTGCGTCAGTAGGGGGGAGCGTAGGTCAGCAATTAAGCAAAGGAAATGTGGCTGCTGCAACCGTGGCTATTGCCGTTTCATTAGGCGAAAATCTCTACAGGTTCAGCAACAAGGAGATTGATAGCATTGAGTTCGCTTCGTTCTCCATCGGAAGCACTATTCAAATTGTTGGTACTACCTGCGTCACTGGGCTGGCGGCGCCAGTGTCGGCGTTCCTTGGCCAGTTTATTGCCTCCAGTGTGTCATCTACAGCGGTACTGGGGACGACGCTTGGTGCGCTTGGACCTATCGCTCTTGGCGCCGTGTTCGCAATTGGGCTCTCGCTGGCTATTGGGGCGTTAGTTAATCATTTCCAAAGTGTTGGATCTAACACTGCAATTAAGGAAATGATGAGTGCAGCGGCTAAACTCGAGTCTGGGCAGATTACTTTGACTCAGTATGCAACTGCAGTTGGCACTTTATCGGAAAACAAATTCGTCTGGACCGATTGTCTCCCCTTTGCTGGCGCCGTCTCAGTGCTTTTCGAGTACAGTACCCGCAAGGAGCAGCTCAAATCTATCCAAGCTGACCTGCACCGTCGTTTAGACCAGATCGATCAGATGGAGCGTAGGCAGATGGAAGAGATGATGGAGCTGTTCAAATATCAGATCAATGCAATGGACTTACAGTATGAGCAAGCTAAACGCGAAGTGATCACTCAAGGAGCTGATAAGTTCGGTGAGATGCGTATCAGCTTAGACAGGCATTTGGAGCTGAACTATTTGCTGTTCACGCCTGTGATCAAGCAATATCAAAACGATACTAATTTGATCTCTGCTGAAAAGCAGAAAGAGAAGCAGGCCCAGATTCGAATTGATGCTTACATGAAGGAAATTGAGCATTTAAATGTGATGATTGATCGGGGTCTGACTAACAGTGTAGAGGATCAGCAATTTAAGCAGCAGCTTGATAGCGTACTGAAAGATCGGGTGAGTTTAATCATTCCTGCAACCAATGGATTCGATCAGGCCTACGAGTTTTTGCTGCAGGCGTAATCACTATGATTTTGAAAAAAATAATGCACTTTTTCTGCGGACGATCGTTGGAAAAAGAAGCGGCAAAGACAAATGACTTGATCCGTAAGGTAGAGCAGCACGAAAAGGCGGCAGTGGAGCGGCTGAAAGCTCAGGCACATGATTACCGGGCTCAGGTTGATGCGTACAAGAAGAAGCGTGATGCCGAGCTTAAGGAGCTTATTGCATTCATGAATAAGCAGCAGGGTTTGGCGGAAGCCTATGTGCCTCATTTGGGTGACTTTCAAGACAAGATATTTGTCTGCTTTGACTCTTGGCTGGATACCGTTGTCGCCGAGCAGAAAAGTCAATTGCTCAGCGAACGAATCTCCACTAAGTATTATATGTTGGATTTTATTACTGCCTTGCGGATGGAGCTAAATAAGCTTATCCAGCGTAATGAGCGCAATGAGTGGCGCAACATAATTAAAGAGCGTCCCATTCTCGTTAGTTCTGCATTTATAGAACGTACCGTACGTCAGGTTAATAGTAATCAAAAAAGCAATAGCGAGTCTATCCGTCACGACTTAAGGCGCTTGAAGAGCTATGCTATGACACTTCAGACGGAGATCAAGGAGCTGCGTCACGAGTTTGATCTAAAAACGCTCGCTTCGAGAGAGCTAATTGAGAAGCACAAAATCCATAAGGCCGCACTTAAAGATAAGTATAGAAAGTGCAGTAAACTTTTCGGCGATATCAAAGATAGCTTTAGTGATCACTTTGGCTCTGCAGCCACTGGAAGCGGCCTTGCCGACTCCTGGATTGCTGCGATTGAGCCTCCTATTACTTTGCCCAAGTTATTTCTAATGCATAAAAGGACAGCAGATACTCAGAGAGAATTTCAAGATAGGTTCAATGATTTAAATAATAACTTTCAAAATATTCGCTTCAGAATTGAAGCAAACCGTCGAAGAGGGGATTTCTCCACCCTTAATAAAGATAAGGCGACACGAGATAGGCTATTTTTAGAACGTAAAAAGGTAGGGGAAAGGTGGCGCGAGATAAGCACAGCTAGAAAAAATCTCTATGAGCGAGGCAATGAATTGAAAGAGATGCTGGGTAAACTGGACTCGTTACAGCCAGACGAGAGCATTCGCCGCGCCGTGCAGATCTTTGATATGGGCAAGGACTTTGACGTACATCGGGCCATTGGAATAAGCACCCGTGAAGAACGACGTAAATACTACGAACTCAAAAAACAAAACAAATAAGCCTCCACATGAAAACTGAAATTACTTTCCAGTGGCGCAAGCGTAATCTCAAAGAGTCGATTCTCGCGGTTTGCTATGCTGTGCGCCTTGGCTACACTTCACGTGATCAGCTTCTGAGCGCATTGCCCCAGTTCTCCAAATCTAGAATTTTATTATCTCTAGATGCATTGTTCTCAGCTAATATGGCCGATGTGAACATGGGCGTGCTTTCCATCAACTCAGATATGATCATAGTAGAGGAGCTCATCGACAAGCCTATTGAGCTACCTGTCTTAGTGATAGAAGATAAGGACAAGCTTAAGCTGGTCCGCAGCGTTATTATTAATCTTGGCTTCAACAATCCAGCTGGGGTAGAAACTCTCTTGAAAGCGAGGGTCAATTGCTATGGATGATACGAATAAGCACAAGCTGCCTCAATCTAGGTCTAAAGATCGAGTCTTCGATTTCCTTGATCACATGGATGACTGGCTGGAGTACCTAAGCAAAGTCCTAGCGCTTTCCAAAGATGATCGAAAAACGAGTGCTAAGTACGAGCGTCAGATCAGGTACTTAATCCGTTTTCGTCAGGGTGCTAATAGTAATATTAATCATAATCGGCTCCTATATCACTATTACAGTAACAAGAGCTCGAAGGAAAGCGGCAATGCCAGAATCAATGATGTCAAAGGTACTCGTCAGCATCGTCAAGTAGGCAAAGAAGCCGAGCAGAGGGCTAAAGAGGTAATTGCCGAGGCTAGTCAGGTAATGGCTCTGGATAATATGGCGCTGAAGATTGATGCTCCTATTCAGCAGGGTTATGCCAACACGGGTGATAATGCCTTCGAAATTATTAAGGCAGCGATGTCTTCAGAGGATTTGTATTTCTTACAGGGGCCGCCAGGCACGGGCAAGACGACTGCGATTGTGGAGATAATCCTGCAAACGATGAAAGCGAAACCGAATGCACGTATTTTGGTGGCTTCGGAAACGCATGTGGCAGTCGATAACGCATTGGATCGTCTGTGCCTCATTGGGGATGAATCCATTCACTCTAAGACGATACGCTATCCGCGCTATGTTATTACTGAGTATGAATCC
The DNA here is from genome assembly GCF_030152715.1 of Paenalcaligenes sp. Lineage (NCBI taxonomy): Bacteria > Pseudomonadati > Pseudomonadota > Betaproteobacteria > Burkholderiales > Alcaligenaceae > Paenalcaligenes > Paenalcaligenes sp. The sequence goes on along the minus strand of NZ_JASLIX010000129.1, from coordinate 5,200 downwards.
CCCCATACGGCTGGGACGGCAGCGGAAATCCGAGCTAACGAGGTTTGGAATCAAGCGCTGGAGTTTGCCCCTCAGCTTACGAGCATGCTCTACAATATTTTGGAGCAAGGTGATGTCGACGATGGTGAGACAAAAGTTCCGCGTTGGCAATTCAAGAATCTGGCTGATAACCACCAAATTATTGGCGTCACTTGTAACCAGATTGATCACCTGCTGGACGAAGATAGTGAGGACTTCGATTTGGTAATTGTGGACGAGTGCTCCAAGGCAACACTACCTGAGTGGATCATGGCTCTTTGTGTTGGACGTAAGGGTATTTTGGTCGGAGATCATAAGCAATTGCCTCCTACCTTTTGTGAAGACGAGAGTGATGCACTGGATACACTGGTTGAGTCCAAAGCTCGACTGATTAGAGATGGCGTCATTGATAAGATTTTCGAGCATCTGCCGGCTACAATGAAGGGGCAGCTTACAAAGCAGTACCGGATGCTGCCCCATATTGGGATGTTTATTTCCGAGCACTTTTATCAAGGTAATCTTAGTCATCATCGTACGGAGACGGATCACGAGTTCACGCATTTTGGTTGGTTTACGTACAAACCCCGTGGGGTTCGCGTGCCGGCGCAGCAGGGTGGAGTGCTAGAGAATCAGCAAGAAGTCGAAATCATCACGCACAGACTGACAGAAATATACAGGCGTCGAAAAGCACTGGCCGCTCAATCTAAGCAGAGAAAACTTAGTGTTGCGGTGATCACCCCTTATCGCGCGCAACGCAAGGCATTGGGTGCTGCAATCAAAAGATTAAATATTAAAAAACATCTTGCCGTTGAAGTGGATACAGTGGATGCGTTCCAAGGACGCCAAGCAGATATTGTATTTTTCTCTTTTGTCCGCACAACTGGGCCTGCTACCTTTTATGCGGACTCTCGTCGAATGAATGTGGCCGTTTCGCGTGCACGCGATGCCGTCTATTTAGTAGGGGATCGGGATTATATAAAAAGTAAGAACATTGGTGTTTTGAATGCTTTGCTGAGTCTTGGTGTGGTCATTGAATAAGCCCAGACTAGTGTGGGCTCTGTGTGTTTGTTAGCCATTGGGTATAGGCTTTGTGGGTGGGAGGGCTTACGGAATCGAGAACTTTTTTATGATCGACTTTGTGGCGCACCATTAGGCGGGCATCGGCGACGGGGCGCGATCGACAAAACCAGTGACAGCTATGTTGAAATAAGTATAGCTCAGCGGAAAAGTGGTACGCGCGTGTTTTGGCATCCCAATTCGGCACGTTGTCGGCAACGTAACGAAAACCAGCAGCATGGATGTATAACAGTTTTCGGAAGTCGCGTTTCATAGAGGGGAATAGGCTTGTCAAAAAGGGCAGGTTATACGCCAAAACCCCCATGAGCGTACTGTTTTCAGCTTCGTGTTCGAAGGATTCTGCTAAGCGCTGAGCTTGTGCCGCTACCGCTTGCTCGGTTTGTGTTACTGTGGCAAAGATTTGTTCTTGTCGGCTAGGGTCAGCTTCTTGAATGGCACGGGAATAGGTTGTGGTTAACGTTTCCATGTGTTTTTCTAACTGCATAGTCGCCAAATGTCGACTAAGTAGCTGGATATGGTGGCGTTGATAACGTAGGCGCAAAACTTGCCCCATAATAAAAGCGATGAGCAGAGATAATGCAAAATTCACGGTTTTTATTCCTTAGTTTTGAGTCCTGTGAGCGTAATGGTATCTTATTTTGGCTAAAGGTATATGTTTAAGAGGGAGCGTCTCTCTATCTTAGCTAGCTTAATCGTTTTATACTTGGGGGTATAAATATGTCTAAACAGGCGAAAGGAAAACAAATGACTTCCTCTGAGAAAACACACAAAAAGGCAGAATCAGGCCTTTCTTTATTGCAAGGTCTTGCTATTTTAGGCGCCTTGGGTTTAATCGGTGCAGCGATTGCACGTTATTTTGCAGGGTAGTATGTCCACACCAAAAAAACTTGTTATTGCCACACGTGCCAGTCGTTTAGCGTTATGGCAAGCTGAGCACGTGCGGGATCGGTTACGTGCGCTCTATCCAGATTGCCAAGTAGAACTACTGAGCATGAGCACCAAAGGCGATCGTATTTTAGACCGCAGTTTATCTAAAATCGGGGGTAAAGGGCTTTTTATTAAAGAGCTAGAAACCGCATTATTGGATGGGCGAGCGGACTTAGCAGTGCACTCCCTTAAAGACGTCCCCTATGATGTGCCTGCACCATTTGCTTTGCCCGTCATTATGGAGCGTGATGATCCTCGGGATGCTTTTGTGTCGAATCACTATGCTTCATTAGCGGATTTACCTCATGGTGCGGTGGTGGGTACATCCAGCTTGCGTCGGGAATCGCAGCTGCGCGAGCGCTTTGCACATTTAACGATTAAACCGTTACGCGGTAATTTAGACACACGCTTAGCCAAGCTGGATGCAGGTGAATTTGATGCCATCATTCTGGCTACGGCTGGCTTGAAACGCTTGGGCTTAGCGGAACGTATTCGTTCAAGTATTGCTATTGATGACAGCTTGCCTTCTGCAGGTCAAGGGGCTTTGGGCATAGAAACGCATGCCGATCGTCAGGATCTACAAGCTTGGCTGGCGCCTTTGGTGTGTCAAGCCTCCACATATCGAGCTCAGGCCGAGCGCGCCGTGACGCGTGTGTTAGGTGGCTCATGTCAGGTACCTTTGGCGGCTTATGCTGAAATCGAAGGGGATCAACTTTGGGTTCGAGCCTTGGTTGCTGAGCCAGATGCTTCAGTGGTTTATCGGGCCGAGGCGCGTGGGCCGTTAGCCTCAGCGGAGGCCTTAGGGCAACAAGTAGGAGAAGACCTATTACAGCAGGGGGCGGATGAAATTCTAGCTAGGCTCTCTATTCCTACCGAGGATTAAATATGACCACGGTGGTTCTTACACGCCCAAAAGGAAAAAATGACAGACTGGCGCAGGCATTGTGCCAGTTGGGTGTTCAAAGCGTAGAGCTACCGGCCTTGGCCATTGCGCGCACTTTTACGGTTTTGCCTCAGGATTATGATCCTCAGGGCTTTGATTTGTTAATTTTTGTCAGTGCGCAAGCGGCACAGTTTTATTTAGAAGCGTTAACGGCGGCTGGAAAAACACTTGCTGCCGGTACTCGTATTGCGACAGTGGGAGCAGCCAGCGCCCAGCCTTTTTATCAGCAGCCTCAGCATTCTTCTTGGCAGCTGATTCATCCGCCGGCTTCGCATCCCCGCCAGGACTCCGAGGCCCTATGGGTGCTTTTACAGCCTTTACTTCCGGATGTGCAACGGGTATTGTTGGTTCGTGGCCAACAGGGCCGTGAGTGGTTAAGCCAACAGTTACTTGGCCAGGGGAAAATACTCACTCGTTGTTGCATTTATCAGCGCTTGGCAGCACAGTGGTCTGCCAAAGACGCTATACAACTACAGCCTGATTTGGTAAAACCCCAATCAGTTGTTTTTTTGTTAACCAGCTCTGAAAGCACGCGTTCGATATATCATAATATCGTACGTTTAGGATGGGAATCGCTGTGGCAGCAAGCCCAGTTCGTTGCTATCCATCCGCGTATAGCGGATTGTCTCATAGAGCTCAGCGCTTTTACACCAGCGCAAGCTGCTGCACAGATTCATGTGTGTGCGCCGACGGAAACCGCTATGCTAGAGGCATTACGGTCGGTAGCGCTGCCCTGATAATGCTTAACGGATACAATGAAATCATGACAGAAAAAAGCGATAAGACACAGCAGGTTGATAAATCTGCTACATCCAATAAGCCCAAAGCGGCTTCCGCTGCGCCCGCTCCCTCTCGTAAAAAGTCGACAGGTCCTGTGGTGTTAACAGTTATTGCTGCGGCCATTATTGGTGGTGGGGCTCTCTGGTATGTGCAGCAAAATCAGGAGCACATACAGCAGCAGTACCATACACAGCTTCAGCAAGTAGTCGCGCAAGCCCAAAAAAATCAAGAGACTTCCGCGCAAGCTTTGCAGCAGGTGCAAAATCAGCATCAGCAGTTACAGCAGTTGCAACAAGAGTTGGCTCATGCTAAAGAGCAGTTAGCTGATATGCGCGTGGCTTTGCAAACCATCAGTGATTCTGGCTCGGACCTTATGCTGCTTAATGATATCGAGCAGCTTGTGATCTTAGCCCAACAGCAATTATTGATTGGGGGGAATTTAGCCAATGCTATTGTGTCACTAGAAACCGCTCAAGCGCGATTGTCCCAAGCAAATCGTCAAAGCTTAGCTGTGCTGATTCAAACGCTTAATGGGGATTTGGATCGCTTACGGACGGCTCAGGTAGTAGATGTCAGTAGCATTACTGCTCAATTGGATCGTTTGGCTGATCTGGTTGATAAAGCACCGCTATATGTACCAGATGCCAAAAACAGCAATATTAATGGGCAGGTTTCTTCTACTATAGAGCCCGCAGCTGACACAGAGGTTGAGTCTAACGTGCCCATTGATGCCCCTTGGTGGCAAAAAACCTTATCCAACGCGGCTGAGCTAACGCAAAAAGGCTGGAAAACAATCAGTCATGATCTAGGGCAGTTTGTGAGTGTGCGCCGTGTTGATGATTCGGCGGCTTTGCTCATGTCTGCAGAGCAGGCGGATCGTTTTCGTGAGCATTTACGCTTGCGGATTACCATGGCACAGCTGGCGTTAATGACAAAGCAGCCTAAGGTCTGGCAAGCGGAAATGGGGCATGTGGTGGATGCGATTGAGCGGCGTTTTGATCCGAGTTTAGCGATTACGCAACGCGCCTTGTCGTTAGCCACACAACTTGCAGACACTAATATTGATGTTAAGTTGCCTACTATTGATAACACGTTGGCTGCGATAGAGAGTCTAAAACAAGCAGAGCAGTCTGACGCACCCGTTTCTGTGCCCGATTTATCCACCTCTGAGACAGATACAAAGTCAGCCCCTGCTGATGAGCCCAAAACCTCTGATGCTGCTCCAGAAACTAACCCAAAGGATCAGCCCGCAGCCGATAGTACTTCGACCGAGCCCGATCCTTTACCGGCGGATCAGCCTGAAAGCAGTACAGTGACTCACACGTTTGAGCTCCAGCATTCATCCACACGTCAACAGGTGGTGTAACTATGAAAACCTGGATTTGGACATGTATTGTATTTGTAGCGGCCGTAGCACTAGCGCTGGTGTTACGTGATCATAATGGTAATGTACTG
>NZ_JASLIX010000107.1:0-20006 GCF_030152715.1 Paenalcaligenes sp. | reverse complement strand
AGCAGCGTCAATTTGTGCGTAGTCGCGTGCTTCGCCACCGTATTCTTTGGCTAGAACTGTACAAATTGCAGCGGTTAAAGTGGTTTTACCGTGGTCAACGTGACCAATGGTGCCGACGTTGACGTGCGGTTTAGTCCGTTCAAACTTACCTTTTGCCATGATTTATCCCATCAATGTTTTCAAGAAAACAAAAAATTTAAAGCTGCCCATCACCCGACGGGCAGATAGTTTGTAATTTACTTGCTACGTGCGCTGATGATTTCGTCAGCTATATGTTTTGGAGTTTCAGCGTATTGCTTAAACTCCATACTGTATGTAGCACGACCTTGGGTCTGCGAACGTAGGCTTGTGGAGTAACCGAACATCTCAGCCAGAGGCACCTCGGCTTTAATGAGTTTTCCACCACCGGGGATGTCTTCCATACCCTGAACCATACCACGACGGGAGGACAAGTCACCCATCACAGTACCGGCGTATTCTTCGGGAGTTTCGACTTCCACGGCCATGGTTGGCTCAAGTAGGACGGGGTCTGCACGACGCATACCCTCTTTGAAACCCATTGAGGCAGCCATGCGGAACGCGTTCTCGTTCGAGTCCACATCGTGGTACGAACCAAAGAACAACGTAACCTTAACGTCAACGACCGGATATCCAGCTAATACACCAGAGTGTAGCGTCTCTTGGATACCTTTGTCGACAGCGGGGATGTATTCGCGAGGAACCACACCACCCTTAATTTCATCCACAAACTGATAACCACTACCGGGCTCGAGCGGCTCAAGTTTAAGCACAACGTGACCGTACTGACCACGACCACCAGACTGACGCACGAATTTACCTTCGACTTCGTTACATACAGAACGGATGGTTTCACGGTAAGCCACCTGAGGCTGACCAATGTTGGCTTCTACACCGAACTCACGACGCATGCGGTCAACCAAAACCTCGAGGTGAAGCTCACCCATACCAGAAATAATGGTTTGACCGGACTCTTCGTCTGTTGTTACACGGAAAGAAGGGTCTTCTTGAGCCAAACGTGACAAAGCCACGCCCATTTTTTCTTGGTCAGACTTGGTTTTAGGCTCAACAGCTTGAGAAATCACAGGCTCAGGGAACTCCATGCGCTCAAGAATAATGTGATTATTCATATCGCACAGGGTTTCACCCGTTGTGACTTCTTTTAGACCTACGATAGCGGCAATATCACCCGCTACGAGTTCTTTTAATTCGGCACGGTTGTTAGCGTGCATCTGCAAGATACGGCCGATGCGCTCACGCTTCCCTTTAACTGGGTTGTAAACCGTGTCTCCAGAACGTAGAACACCAGAGTACACACGAACGAAAGTCAGCTGACCAACAAAGTTGTCCGTCATGAGCTTAAATGCCAAAGCAGACATTGGCTCTTTATCGTCCGCGGCACGTGATGTGGGCTCGCCATTATCATCTACGCCTTGGATAGCAGGAATATCTACAGGTGAAGGCATGTAGTCTAGAACAGCGTCTAGCATGCGTTGTACACCCTTGTTTTTAAAGGCTGTACCACACAACACAGGCTGAATTTCACCAGCTAATGTACGGATACGAATCCCTTTGTTGATTTCGTCTTCGGTAAGCTCACCCTCTTCGAGGTATTTGTTCATGAGCTCTTCATTGGCTTCTGCCGCAGACTCAATCAAGTTTTCACGCCATTCAGCCGCTTCATCAGCTAGCTCAGCGGGAATGTCTTGGTATTCAAATTTAATACCGTAGTTTTCATCTTCCCAGATGATGGCTTTCATTTTGACCAAGTCAATGACGCCTTTAAAGTCTTCCTCTGCACCGATAGGTAGAACAACGGGAACAGGGTTTGCTTTTAGACGTTGCTTGGCTTGCTCAATAACCTTGAAGAAGTTAGCACCAGTACGGTCCATTTTGTTGATGAACAACAAACGGGGAACATTGTACTTGTTAGCTTGGCGCCATACAGTTTCAGACTGAGGCTGAACGCCACCCACGGAACAATACACCATGACCGCGCCGTCTAGAACACGCATGGAGCGCTCTACCTCGATGGTAAAGTCCACGTGTCCGGGGGTGTCAATGATGTTGATACGGTGCTCTGGGTAATTACCGGCCATCCCTTTCCAGAAGGCGGTGGTAGCAGCCGATGTAATAGTAATACCGCGCTCTTGCTCTTGTTCCATCCAGTCCATTGTGGCGGAACCCTCGTGGGTTTCACCTAGTTTGTGGCTAACACCGGTGTAGAACAAAATGCGTTCAGTAGTAGTGGTTTTACCTGCGTCAATATGCGCAGAAATACCAATATTACGATAGCGCTCGATAGGGGTTTTGCGGGCCATGATCTATGTCCTTAGATTACCAACGGAAATGGCTAAACGCTTTGTTAGCTTCGGCCATTCGGTGCGTGTCTTCACGCTTTCTCATTGCGCCACCACGACCTTCTAAAGCGTCGAGTAGTTCGCCAGCCAAGCGCAAATCCATGGATTTTTCACTGCGCTTTTTGGCGGCTTCACGCAACCAGCGCATAGCCAAAGCAAGACGACGTACAGGGCGCACTTCTACAGGCACCTGGTAGTTTGCACCACCAACACGACGGCCTTTTACTTCGACCATAGGCTTAATGTTATTGATTGCGGTGTTAAATACTTCGATCGGATCTTTGCCGGTTTTTTCCTGGATATGATCGAGTGCACCGTAAACAATACGTTCGGCAACAGCTTTTTTGCCGGATAACATGACCACGTTCATGAATTTAGCTAGCTCAACGCTGCCAAATTTAGGGTCAGGTAGAATTTCTCTTTTGGGTACTTCGCGACGGCGAGGCATTGTATTTTCCTTGTGACTATTCAGTTGAACCGTTTCACGGCCTTGGCCACCTATGAACAAGTGACCCCTTACATACCAGTGCTATGAGTAGATCACTGGTTGCACGGACTCAGACCAAAATAATTGGTCGGCGGAAACTAGATATCGATTATTTAGGGCGCTTTGCACCGTATTTAGAACGGGCTTGCTTACGGTCTTTAACACCCTGTAAGTCTAAAGCACCACGAACAATGTGATAGCGAACACCAGGCAAGTCTTTTACACGACCGCCACGGATCAAAACAACAGAGTGCTCTTGCAAGTTGTGGCCTTCACCACCGATGTACGAAATCACTTCGTAACCGTTAGTGAGACGAACTTTAGCAACTTTACGTAGAGCAGAGTTAGGTTTTTTGGGAGTGGTGGTGTAAACACGAGTACATACACCACGGCGCTGTGGACAATTTTCTAGCGCGGGGCTTTTGCTGCCGGGACGAGCTAGACCACGTGGTTTGCGCACGAGTTGACTAATTGTTGGCATAACCTCGACGTATCCTTTACGTACAAAATCTAAATCCTACACAATAAAACATTGTGTTTGAGGGAGGAATAACGCACGATAAACCGCCCACACGATGATTTGTTTACGTAAAAGAGCGGATTCGAGCATTAATGATAGTAGGTGACTATGACATAATGATGATTGATTATGTTGCCCTACTCTATTTTACTTATTAAGATTACCAGCAAAGTATCCTTTAAAAGTAAGCCATTCAATTTAACGTAAAAAAAGAAGCTAGTCAAGGATTTGCAGGGTTTACACCACGGTTTTAAGTAGAAATCTTCCCTACGCTTTTCTGCACAGTAAGAGCGTGTAACCTACCAACAATCCTAACTATACTTAACAGTTCTTCCCTGTACCTTTTCATTTACTAGATCATCGCCATGAATATTGCCTCTCTCGAAGACGATCCCGTACAAGCCGCTTTGATTGAAAGCTGCTTAACCAAAGCAGGCTATTCGTGTACCGTATTTCATACGGGCAAATCGCTATTAACTACACTGGCCAAGCCCCATGATTTCAATCTACTTGTTCTAGACTGGGAAGTACCAGATGTCAGCGGGCTAGATGTTTTACACTGGATTCGTGACAATCAGGGTTACGCGCTGCCCGTTTTATTTCTAACAAGTCGCACCGATGAGTCTGATTTGGTTGTGGGTTTGCAGGCAGGTGCTGATGACTATATGACCAAACCCATTCGCGAAGGAGAGCTTGTTGCGCGCGTACAGGCCTTGTTACGCCGCATGAACCCTATCACGCAAAGCAATGAGCCCTTTAGCTTTGGGGTCTATGACATTGACCCTATCAATAATATCATTAAGCTCCATGGCAAAGAGGTTGTACTCGCCCCAAAAGAATACGAGCTAGCACTACTACTCTTTAGAAATCCCGGACGCCTTTTTTCGCGCGATGTGCTTAGTACTGCCGTGTGGAATCGAGAGATCCCTGCTACATCACGCACCTTAGACACCCATCTTTCTAATATCCGGCGTAAATTACAGCTACGGCCAGAAAATGGTGTGCGCCTTAACGCCTCGTATGCTCTAGGGTATCGCCTCGAATCGCTACTCGATAACGAAACGACATAATAACTAAACCATGCGCATTTTCTCTGCTTTACTCCAATTGGTGCTATGCTTTTTATTTAGTAACTATGCAACGAGCGCCTTAGCGCAACCTGCTGGTGCTAAAGACGATTATTTTATTTATTTCGTTGAAGCTGGGGACACCTTATCCGAATTATCTGAGCTTTATACAACCCGCAGCTCACATTGGAGACATCTTCAGCAGCTAAATCAAGTTGAAGATGAGATGCGCTTGCCTATAGGCAAGGAGCTAAAGATCCCATTTGATCTTATACCTGTCATAGCTACTGAAGCAACATTAGTCCACTATAAAGGTGATGTTAAAATCAACCACCAATCTGCGACTAAGCATACACGTCTAAAAGCAGGTGATATCATCAATACTGGCTCAAGAGGATTTGCCACCCTTCAACTTGAAGACGGCAGCACACTTACTCTTCCCCCTCAAAGCCAACTTTATCTAAAACAGCTAAATGCCTTTGAACGCGCCCGTATTAGCGATGCCATTTTAGAGCTACAACAGGGTTCTATAGAGAGTCACGTAGCGCCTAACAATACAGGGGTAGGTCGTTTTGAAATCCATACGCCTATATCTATTACTGGTATCCGCGGCACAAATCTTCGCGTGCACACCACCGAAGCACACACGCAAACAGAGCTATTAAGCGGCAAAGCTCATATCGATCGTCCAGAGCAGCGTTTTCAAATGCTCAGTAATGGCTATGGTGCCAATATATCGGCCGATGGAAAAACTGCTATCACCGCACTACTTCCCGCCCCACAATTAACCCTCCCAAAACGTGGACCTAAAGGCTGGCAAACTGAGCTCATTCCTGTCTCTGGCGCACAAGCCTATTTAGTCCAAGTAGCCCTTTCTGAAAATGGCTCTCAAGCAGTCCAGCGCTTTACTGTACCTGCCGATCAAAATATTGTTTATCTACGTCCAAGCGGTCCCGGCGAACATTATGCGTTTGTGCGAGCAATCGACGAACATGGATTAATGGGCTTAGATGCAATGGTTAGTTACCCAGGGCAAGGGGTTTTGATATCCACAGATGGCTCCCCTGTAGTCAGCGGTGATGGGCAACCCATTTTGCTTACCGATTATTAGCCTACCCGATAAGCCATGGAAAATAGTATCCCAGCCCATAGTGCGTCGCGTTCTGCACTATTGGCAGGACAAATAAAAAGAGATTGGTGGTGGGTCACCATTAGTTTAATTGTTTTCACCGCGGCCCTATCTTTACTTCGTTTTGAATTAAGCCTAGAGCGCTTGGATTTCACCTTTTATGACTTCCAAGCCTCCAATGCTTTTGAATATCATCGTCCCAAAAATACGGTGCTCATTATTATCGATGACAAAAGCATAAATGAGGTCGGTTATTGGCCATGGCGCCGCAGTGAGTACGCTGCACTAATCGAGCGTTTGCACCTTGCCAAAGCTGTAGGTCTAGATATTATTTTTCATGACAAAAACCCTTTCTACTCAGCGGATGACGTCCAGCTTGCTTATGCCATGGAAGCTCACGGGCGTGTCGTGTTACCAACTGCGATCAGTGCAGACCAATCTCGCATTCATAAGCCCTTAAATATATTACTCGAGTCAGCCCGCTCCACAGGTTTTATTAACGCTTATCCCGATAAGGACGGGGTCGTTAGGCGTGCTCATTTGTTTTTTTCATTACCCGAAGAGCCGCTACACCTTCATTTTACTCTCGCTATGCTCCTTGCCGGTGGAGATGAAGGTATCCTAAAACAAAGCTTACAGCACCCTCTTGGATCCACTAGACTAATACCATTTCTTGGCCCCCCTGGTCATTTTGAAAGCTATGCTTTTTCAGATGTTATCCAAGGCAACATTCCCCCTTCCGTTTTTAAAGACCGCTATGTATTAGTGGGCGCATGGAGTAGTGGTCTTGGGGACTTCTATCCTACCCCCCTATCCTCGGCCAAACAAACCAGCATGTCAGGCGTAGAAATTCTAGCCAACCAATTAGAAAACACTATCCTTAATAACTGGATCCGTACTGGCTCACCACTTATTAACGTCTTTTTCAGTATCATCCCTGTTTTATTTATCTGCTTTATCTTAAGGCACCTTACCCCACGTCGAGCTATTCTCAGCACCTGTCTTGTACTTATCATTATTTTTATCGGCAACTGGTTTTTCCTACATATATTAAGTCTCTGGATCCCACCTACTGCCGGCCTCATTGGTACCGTATTAGCCTACCCTATTTGGTATTGGCGCAGCCAAGAGACCGTACTTCGCTTTATTAACAACGAGATCTCTCAAATGCGCGAACAAGATCCAGAGTTGCGCCAAGCACTAGCAGGGCGCACGGCACCTAACACCCTACCAGCACGGCTTAGTCATTTGCACAAAGCCATAGAACTATTACGCGAAGCACAGCAACGCAAAGAAGAAACGCTACGCTTTATTTCTCATGATATGCGCTCTCCACAAAACTCTATTTTGGCTTTGGTGAAAATGCAACGCCAAAATGAGCTCACGCTTAGCTTAGATCAGCTCCTAACACATGTAGAGAATTATGCCAGCACGACGCTAGAACTCGTGGATGATTTTATGGATCTAGCACGCGTCGAAGCCATGGAGCTAGAGATGGAGCCTATGTATCTGAATGATCTATTGGTAGAAATCTGTGATGATGCCTGGGTACGAGCTCAAGCTAAGCAAATTACAGTGGTTTTTGATGAACCTGAGCAAGGGGTGTGGGTCAATGTAGCCCCCTCGTTGTTTAAACGTGCTCTAAGCAACCTGATCGACAATGCAATTAAATATAGCTCCAATCAAACTCAAGTTACCTGTTTAGTAAAAAACAAAGAGAACCACGTACAGATCGTCATCCAAGATCAAGGCTGGGGCATTCCCAAGGTTGATTTACCTTATATTTTTCAACCATTCAAACGTGCCCATGCCACTAAAACCGATGGTCCTAAAGGCAGCGGCTTGGGATTAGCCTTTGTTCACGCTGTTATTCTCAGACATTTTGGCGAAATTCGCGTCAATAGCAAAGAAAATGTGGGAACACGATTTATTATCCAGCTACCAGTGATACCAGAGCCTGGCTCAAAACATCATTAACGCCACTACTTCTATCTATTTTAAATACTACAGACAAAAAAAAGCCCACCGTTTTTTACGGTGGGCTTTTAGTATCAACGCTTATTGCGCATCGGAGTCCTCGGTAGAGGGTGCATCCATGAACGGGTTTTCTTGTTCACGAGCGGCACGACGCTCCGCCTGCTCTAATGCTTCTTTTTCATGACGAGCATGGTGATACGCCATACCCGTACCGGCAGGAATCAAACGCCCCACAATGACGTTTTCTTTTAGACCACGCAACTCATCACGTTTACCCATGATAGCTGCTTCCGTTAACACTCGAGTGGTCTCTTGGAAAGACGCCGCTGAAATAAACGAATCCGTTGACAAAGATGCCTTGGTAATACCCAACAATACGTTTTCGTATGTAGCAGGAATACCATTATTTGCTAACACTCTATCATTGGCATTTAACAGCTCGGAACGCTCAACCTGCTCACCGGTAATGAAATCCGTATCGCCTGGATCAACGATATTCACACGACGAAGCATTTGACGAACAATGACCTCGATGTGTTTATCGTTAATTTTTACCCCTTGGAGGCGGTAAACGTCTTGAACCTCATTCACGATGTAGCTGGCTAGCTCCTCGATACCTTTTAGACGTAAGATATCGTGTGGATCGGGCGGACCATCCACAATGGTTTCACCTTTGTTAACCACTTGACCGTCGTGCACCAAGACTTGCTTCTCTTTAGGAATCAAGAACTCATGGCTCACACCATCTAGGTCCGTAATCACCAAGCGTTGCTTACCTTTGGTGTCTTTACCAAAGGAAACGGTACCTGTGACCTCGGCCAACAATCCGGCATCTTTAGGCGAACGCGCTTCGAAAAGCTCCGCCACTCGTGGTAGACCCCCGGTAATATCGCGTGTTTTTTGCGACTCTTGCGGGATACGCGCCAAGACCTCACCCACAGAAACTTGCTGACCATCACGAACGGTAATCAACGCCCCAACAGGGAAAGAGATATTTACCAAGTGATCCGTACCGGCGATTTTAATTTCTTCGCCTTTTTCGTTCAGCAGTTTAATTTGTGGACGTGTCGCGGTTTTGCCGCTACGCGTTTTCGGCGTAATCACCACTAAGGTGGTCAAACCCGTTACCTCGTCCACCTGGCTCGCTACGGTCACACCCTCTTCGATATTCTCGAAACGAACGGTACCGGAGTATTCCGAAATAATAGGACGAGTTAAAGGATCCCAGCTAGCAATACGCTGTCCTGCTTTAACGCTTTCACCGTCATTAACCGCAATGGTTGCACCATATGGGATTTTATGACGCTCACGCTCACGACGGTTGTCATCATAAATGATGATCTCACCTGAGCGCGAAATCGCAATGCATTCGCCTTTGGCATTGGTGACATAACGCAAGCCTAAAGCAAAGCCAACATGACCTGCGGTTTTGGTTTCCACAGTACTGGTCGTTGCTGCACGAGATGCGGCACCACCAATGTGGAAAGTACGCATGGTTAACTGTGTACCTGGTTCCCCGATCGACTGTGCGGCAATCACACCAACGGCCTCACCACGGTTCACCAATGCACCACGACCTAGGTCACGCCCATAACAATGGGCACATAAACCATGGCGAGTTTCACATGTTAGCGGCGTACGGATCTTAACTTCATCAATCCCTAGCTGATCGATGAGCTCAACAATATCCTCATCGAGCAAAGTGCCCGCCACAACAACGGTTTCTTGCGTATCAGGGTTCACAATATCCACGGCCGCCACACGACCAAGAATACGATCACGCAAGGGCTCAATGACCTCACCACCATCCAGCACGGCTTTCATGGTGTAGCCACTTGTGGTGCCACAATCGTCTTCGGTAATAACCAAGTCTTGGGTGACATCCACCAAACGACGAGTCAAGTAACCGGAGTTTGCCGTTTTCAGCGCCGTATCCGCTAGACCTTTACGTGCCCCGTGGGTAGAAATAAAGTACTGAAGTACGTTTAGTCCTTCACGGAAGTTAGCCGTAATTGGGGTTTCAATAATGGAACCATCTGGCTTAGCCATCAAACCACGCATCCCCGCCAACTGACGAATCTGCGCTGCTGAACCACGCGCGCCGGAGTCTGCCATCATGTAGATAGAGTTAAATGACTCTTGACGAGTTTCATTACCCTGGCGATCCACAACAGGTTCTGTGGCAAGCTGCTCCATCATTGCTTTACCCACCTGGTCACTGGCTTTACCCCAAATATCCACTACGTTGTTATAGCGCTCTTGGGAGGTTACCAAACCAGAGGAGTATTGCTTATCGATTTCCTTGACCTCGTTCGCCGCTTTATCCAAAATGGCGGTTTTGGCATCGGGCACCAGCATGTCGTTCATGGCAATAGAAATACCACCACGTGTGGCCAAGCTAAAGCCCGCTTGCATGAGCTTATCAGCAAAAATTACTGTAGCGCGCAGCCCGCAACGACGGAAGGACTGATTAATCAAACGCGAAATTTCTTTTTTCTTCAGTGTTTGATTAAGAAGATCAAAGGATAAGCCTTTAGGCAAAATCTCTGATAACAGGGCACGACCTACCGTAGTCTCTACACGACGCTTTGTCGCAACCCACTCACCCTGATCGTCTTTACTGTACTCATCCACTCGTACTGTGACGCGCGTTTGCAGCTCAACCTCGTGGTTGTCATACGCACGCTGTACTTCGCTCACGTCAGCAAAGAACATGCCTTCGCCCTTACCATTAATGCGGGAGCGAGTTGCATAGTACAGCCCCAACACGATGTCCTGTGAAGGAACAATAGAGGGCTCACCGTTAGCGGGGAACAGTACGTTGTTCGAAGCCAACATTAATGTACGTGCTTCGAGCTGAGCTTCGAGGGACAACGGTACGTGTACCGCCATTTGGTCCCCGTCAAAGTCAGCGTTAAAGGCCGCACAAACGAGCGGGTGCAACTGAATGGCTTTACCTTCAATTAAGACCGGCTCAAACGCCTGAATACCTAAACGGTGCAAAGTTGGTGCACGGTTTAGCATAACTGGGTGCTCGCGAATCACCTCTTCAAGAATATCCCAAACAACGGGCTCTTGGTTTTCCACGAGCTTTTTAGCGGCTTTAATTGTGGTTGCCAACCCCATCATTTCCAAGCGATTGAAAATAAAGGGTTTAAATAACTCTAGTGCCATGAGCTTAGGCAGGCCACACTCATGCAGTTTTAGCTGAGGACCCACAACGATCACGGAACGACCGGAGTAGTCAACGCGCTTACCTAACAAGTTCTGACGGAAACGACCGCTCTTACCTTTGATCATATCGGCCAAAGATTTGAGCTGACGTTTGTTGGCTCCGGTCATGGCTTTACCACGACGACCGTTATCTAATAACGAGTCCACTGACTCTTGCAGCATACGTTTTTCGTTACGCAAGATAATGTCAGGGGCTTTGAGCTCAAGCAAACGCTTTAAACGGTTATTACGGTTAATGACACGACGGTATAAGTCGTTCAAATCCGATGTCGCAAAACGACCACCGTCTAGGGGTACCAATGGACGTAGCTCTGGAGGTAAAACAGGGAGTACCTCTAGGATCATCCATTCGGGCTTGATACCCGATTTTTGGAACCCCTCTAAGACTTTTAGGCGCTTAGAGATTTTTTTGATTTTAGCGTCCGAACCGGTGGCTTTGAGCTCAGCACGTAATGTCTCAACCTCGCGGTCGATATCAATCGTGCGTAATAGCTCACGTACCGCCTCCGCGCCCATCAGGGCGTGGAAGTCATCACCGTACTCTTCGGTTTTGCTCATGTAGTCATCATCGGACATGATCTGACCGCGTTTGAGCGGAGTCATGCCAGGATCAATGACGCACCATGCCTCGAAATACAACACGCGCTCGATATCGCGCAATGTCATATCCAACACCATACCTAAACGGGATGGGAGGCTTTTCAAGAACCAAATATGGGCTACCGGACACGCCAACTCAATGTGTGCCATGCGCTCACGACGCACCTTGGATACGGTAACCTCTACACCACATTTTTCGCAGATTACACCGCGATGCTTTAAGCGTTTGTATTTACCGCACAAACACTCGTAATCTTTGGTTGGACCAAAAATCTTAGCGCAAAACAAACCATCGCGCTCGGGCTTAAACGTGCGGTAGTTAATCGTTTCTGGCTTACGGACTTCGCCGTAAGACCAGGAGCGGATTTTCTCAGGGGAGGCAACGCCGATGCGGATTGCATCGAATTGCTCTTCCTGATTCACTTGCTTAAAGAGATTTAATAGAGCTTTCATTATTTACGCTCCAAATCCATGTCAAGGGACAAGGATCGAATTTCTTTGACCAATACATTAAAGGACTCTGGCATGCCAGCATCAATGACGTGATCACCCTTGACAATGTTCTCATAAACCTTAGTACGGCCGGCAATGTCATCGGATTTCACCGTGAGCATTTCCTGTAGCGTGTAAGCGGCGCCATAAGCTTCTAGAGCCCAGACCTCCATCTCACCAAAACGCTGACCACCGAACTGCGCTTTACCACCCAGCGGCTGCTGAGTAACGAGCGAGTAAGGACCAGTAGAACGAGCATGCATCTTGTCATCGACCAAGTGGTGCAATTTCAAGAAGTGCATATAACCCACCGTGACTGGACGCTCGAACTTCTCACCCGTACGTCCATCGTACAAAGTGATCTGCGTACGGTCTTCTGTGAGCTGCAATTTTTCTGCAATATCATCTGGATAGGCTAGCTCTAGCATGACCTTGATTTCTTCTTCGGTCGCACCATCAAACACAGGAGTAGCCAATGGCAAGCCCTCGCGTAAGTTATGCGCCATTTCAAGGATTTCATCATCCGTGAACGAAGAAAGATCCGCTTTTTGCCCCGTTGTGTTATAGACCTTGTCCAGGTACTCACGAATTTCCGCTACCTGAGCGCCTTTTTCTTGCTCAAGCATTTCGTTAATTCGATGACCAATACCTTTGGCTGCCCAGCCTAAATGAACCTCAAGCACCTGCCCAACGTTCATTCGTGAAGGCACCCCTAAGGGGTTCAACACAATATCAACAGGCGTGCCATCGGCCATGTGAGGCATGTCTTCAACAGGTGTAATGCGGGAAACCACCCCTTTGTTACCGTGACGACCAGCCATCTTGTCACCCGGCTGCAAACGACGTTTTACAGCTAGGTAGACCTTGACCATTTTCAGTACCCCTGGAGGCAACTCATCACCCTGTGTGAGTTTTTTGCGCTTTTCTTCAAAAGCCAAATCAAACTGGTGACGTTTTTGCTCTAGCGAATCTTTGGTGTGCTCTAGCACCACGGCATGCTCTTCGTCTGCTAGACGAATATCAAACCACTGCCAGCGGTCTTCTAGACTTGCAAGATATTCGGCGGTGATTTCCGAGCCTTTGGTCAAACGACGTGGACCACCGTTAACGACTTTACCGATCAAGAATTTTTCGATACGGTCAAATGCGTCGTCCTCTACAATGCGAAGCTGGTCATTTAAGTCTTGGCGATAGCGACGTAACTCATCGTCGATAATGGACTGAGCACGCTTATCACGCTCTATACCCTCACGCGTAAAGACCTGAACATCAATAACGGTTCCTACCATGCCCGAAGGGACACGCAAGGATGTGTCTTTTACGTCAGAGGCTTTTTCCCCAAAAATAGCACGAAGTAATTTTTCTTCGGGAGTTAGCTGGGTTTCACCTTTAGGCGTTACTTTACCAACCAACACGTCATCCGCACGCACCTCGGCTCCAATATAAACAATACCGGAGTCATCTAAACGGTTTAACTGTGTTTCTGACAGGTTACTAATGTCGCGGGTAATTTCCTCGGGCCCTAATTTGGTATCACGTGCAACAACGGTTAACTCTTCGATATGCACCGAAGTATAACGGTCATCAGCAACGACTTTTTCCGAAATTAAGATCGAGTCCTCAAAGTTATACCCGTTCCACGGCATAAAGGCGATCATCATGTTCTGCCCTAATGCCAGCTCGCCTAGGTCGGTTGAAGCCCCGTCTGCCAATACATCACCACGTGCAACCACATCGCCACGTTTGACGATAGGACGTTGGTTAATGTTGGTATTTTGGTTAGAACGTGTGTACTTGGTGAGGTTATAAATGTCCACACCGATTTCACCCGCCATGTTTTCGTCATCGTTCACACGAATCACGACACGGTCGGCATCCACGTGATCCACAACCCCACCACGACGTGCTTGTACCGTTGTGCCGGAGTCAACCGCCACGGTGCGCTCAATCCCAGTACCCACTAAAGGTTTCTCTGGACGCAAGCAAGGTACAGCCTGACGCTGCATGTTCGCGCCCATCAAGGCACGGTTCGCGTCATCATGCTCAAGGAAAGGAATCAAAGAAGCCGCTACTGATACAATCTGCGACGGTGCAACGTCCATATACTGCACGTTTTCAGGTGCAGTCATTAGCGTTTCACCCGCTTCACGACAAGCAATCAGCTCATCGACGAAACGTCCCTCGTCATCCAACTCCGCGTTCGCTTGCGCAATGATGTAGTTGCTTTCTTCGATCGCAGACAGATACACGATTTCATCTGTCACACGGCAGTTGTCCACTTTACGATACGGAGTCTCTAAGAAACCGTACTCATTCAAGCGGGCATACAATGCCATGGAGTTAATCAAACCAATGTTTGGACCCTCGGGGGTTTCAATAGGACATACTCGACCATAATGCGTGGGGTGTACATCTCGTACCTCAAACCCAGCACGTTCGCGCGTCAACCCACCAGGACCCAAGGCCGAAACACGACGCTTATGCGTAATTTCGGATAAGGGGTTGGTCTGGTCCATAAACTGCGACAGCTGACTTGAGCCAAAAAACTCTTTCACCGCGGCAGAAATAGGACGTGAGTTGATGAGGTCATGCGGCATCAAGTTTTCGCTTTCAGCTTGACCTAAACGCTCTTTGACAGCACGCTCAACACGAACTAACCCAGCACGGAACTGGTTTTCCGCTAGCTCCCCAACACAACGCACACGACGATTACCTAAGTGATCAATATCGTCGATCTGACCTTTACCGTTACGCAAGTCAACAAGGACTTTAATCGTATCAACAATGTCCTCGTCGGTTAGTGTCATCGGCCCAGAGGTATCCTCGCCTCGACCTAAACGGCTGTTGACCTTCATGCGACCAACACGAGACAAATCGTAGGTTTCCTCGCTGTAGAACAGACGCTGGAATAAGGCTTCGACAGCCTCTTCGGTTGGAGGCTCACCTGGGCGCATCATGCGATAAATCGCAATACGAGCAGCCATTTGGTCAGCCGTATCATCGGTGCGCAGGGTCAATGAGATATAACCACCTTGATCAAGGTCGTTAATATAGAGGGTTTCAATTTCACGGATATTAGCGGCACGCATTTCGACCAACATGGTTTCCGTGATCTCATCATTAGCTTTAGCGATGATTTCACCTGTATCAGGATTCACCACATTTTTTGCTAATGTGCGACCCACTAAGGATTCCTCAGGGATCGAAATGTAATCGATTTTGGCTTCGTCTAATAAACGGATATGACGGGCATTGATACGCTTGTCTTTTTCAACAATGACGTTACCATCGCGGTCTTTAATATCAAAGCTCGCCACTTCACCACGCCAGCGTTTGGATACAAACTGCAGGCGGCCGCCATCATCTTGGAGCTCAATATGATCGAACTCAAAGAAATGTGCCAAAATGGCTTCTGGTGTCATACCAATCGCTTTAAGCAAAATGGTAACAGGCATTTTGCGACGGCGGTCGATACGGAAAAATAGAATATCTTTAGGATCGAACTCAAAATCGAGCCACGAGCCACGGTAAGGAATGACGCGCGCAGAAAATAGCAATTTCCCTGAGCTGTGCGTTTTACCCCGGTCATGTTCAAAAAACACACCAGGAGAACGGTGTAACTGGGACACAATTACACGCTCAGTACCGTTAATGACAAAAGAACCGTTTTCTGTCATCAAGGGCAACTCGCCCATGTAGACTTCTTGTTCTTTAATTTCCTTGACGGTAGGTTTGCTTACCTCGCGGTCCATAATGACCAAACGTACTTTGGCACGCAAAGGTGAAGCATAAGTCAAGCCCCGCATTTGACATTCTTTGACGTCAAACACAGGCTCACCCAGCACATAGCTAACAAACTCTAGCCGTGCCATTTGGTTATGACTTACAATAGGGAAAATGGAATTAAAAGCTTCTTGCAAACCTTCGTTTTTACGTTCCGAAGGTAAGACGTCTTTTTGAAGGAACGTCTTGTAAGACTCCAACTGTGTTGCCAATAAATAAGGAACCTGCTGGACGTCTTCACGTTTGGCGAAGCTCTTGCGTATGCGCTTTTTTTCGGTGTACGAATAAGGCATGAGCACTCCGACTCAAGGGTTACACGGGCCGTCAACCACGACCCCGGTTTACGACTCTAGAAAACCTGACTCAAAATTATCTAGAATCAATAGGTTTTCTGGAGACGCAAAAGCCCGGGAAGGCATATAAAGCACTTCCCGGGCATGCGAATCGAGATTATTTAAGCTCGACTTTAGCGCCAGCTTCTTCAAGCTTTTTCTTAGCTTCTTCAGCTTCGTCTTTGGAAACGCCTTCTTTAACGTCTTTAGGTGCACCGTCAACGAGGTCTTTAGCTTCTTTCAAGCCTAGGCCAGTGATTTCGCGAACAGCTTTAATTACGTTAACTTTCTTGTCACCAACTTCAGCTAGGTGAACGGTGAACTCGGTTTTCTCTTCAGCAGCAGCACCAGCAGCACCGCCAGCGGCAGGAGCAGCAACAGCAACAGCGGCAGCAGCAGCGGATACACCGAATTTCTCTTCCATTTCGGTGATTAGCTCGGATAGCTCTAGCACGGACATGCTAGCGATGGCTTCGAGGATTTGATCTTTAGTCATTTTCAAATTTCCAGAAAAAAAGTTTTATGCCAGGTTTGGGAATGGTACCCGATACAACGAGCATCCAATCAATTTGTAATTACGCGCTTTCTTTTTGATCGCGTACAGCGGCCAAGCCACGTACAAATTTAGTAGGAATTTCGTTAAGCGTACGCACAAATTGCGCGATAGGTGCTTGCATAGTGCCAAGCAATTTCGCCAATAGCTCGTCGCGAGAGGGCATGGATGCCAACGCTTTAACACCCGCTTCGTCAAGGATGCTATTAGGCATAGCACCGCCTTTAATGACTAGGCTTGGGTTGGTTTTAGCGAATTCAACCATGGTTTTCGCTGCTGCTACAGGGTCTTCACTGATGGCGTACATCAAAGGACCAACGAGTTGGTCAGATAGCCCATCAAAAGAAGTATCTGTAAGAGCACGACGTACTAACGTGTTTTTGAGAACACGTAGGTACACACCCGACTCACGCGCTTGTTTGCGCAATACGGTAACGGAGGCCACGTCCAAACCACGATATTCAGCGATAACGATCGATTGGGCGTTGGCGACTTGACCAGCAACCTCTTCGATAACTAGCGCTTTCTCTTGACGATTGAGACTCACGGTTGAACACTCCTTTCTTAGATGTAAGGGGTATTCCTTACATCAACCGAATGCGGCGCACCTGGTCGAAATTCTGGAAAGAAAATCTTCCTGGGCGCCGTCTACGCTGGATAAACCGATAAATCGATTTGATTAAGCTAAACGTATTAGCTCCAACGGTCTTTGACAGCAACAGCCCTAAAGCTGCAGCCCAAAGTAATTAATGATCTTTATAAGCCAAATTAGGCTTGTAAAGAAGCAACATCTACGCGTGCACCGCCACCCATGGTGGAGGACACAGCGATTTTACGCATGTAAACGCCTTTAGCAGCGGTAGGACGTGCTTTATTTAGAGCATCTACAAGTGCGAGCAAGTTCTGCTGTAGTTTTTCAACATCAAATGACGCACGGCCGATGGTAGCGTGAATAATACCTGCTTTGTCGGTACGATACTGTACCTGACCAGCTTTGGCATTATTGATCGCGGTAACCACATCTGGTGTCACCGTACCAACTTTAGGGTTAGGCATTAAGCCACGGGGGCCTAAGATCTGACCAAGAGTACCAACAATACGCATCGCATCGGGAGAAGCAATCACAACATCAAAATCCATTTGACCGGCTTTGATTTGCTCTGCTAGATCTTCCATGCCAACGATATCCGCACCGGCTGCACGCGCTTCTTCGGCTTTATCGCCTTGAGCAAAAACAGCCACACGTACAGATTTACCTGTACCAGCAGGCAATACCACGGAACCACGAACCAACTGGTCGGATTTACGGGGGTCGATACCTAGCTGAACAGCTACGTCGATGGATTCGTCGAATTTGGCTGTAGCGGTTTCTTTAACTAGGGTTAAAGCTTCCTCTACAGGGTAGAGTTTGTTGCGGTCGATTTTAGCGGCAATAGCTGCTGCGCGTTTGCTTAATTTAGCCATGACGATTAAACCCCCTCAACATTAATACCCATACTGCGAGCAGTACCAGCAATAGTGCGGACCGCTGCATCCATATCGGCGGCAGTTAGGTCGGGTTCTTTGGTTTTAGCGATTTCTTCGGCTTGAGCGCGCGTCAAAGTACCAACTTTGTCTAAGTTAGGACGAGCGGAACCGCTTTGAATACCTACGGCTTTCTTAATAAGAATCGTCGCAGGTGGGGTTTTCATGACAAAAGTAAAGCTCTTGTCAGCGTAAGCAGTAATCACAACAGGAATCGGCAAGCCTGGTTCCATGCCCTGTGTTTGGGCATTAAAGGCTTTACAGAATTCCATGATGTTTAGACCACGTTGACCCAATGCTGGACCAATAGGTGGGGAAGGGTTAGCTTTACCAGCTGGAACTTGCAGCTTGATAAAACCGACGATTTTCTTCGCCATGTTAATGACTCCTTGCGGGTAAGCGCCATCAGTAAAATGGCTCCCCGGGGGTTAATAAACTAGGTCTTTTCGACCTGATCAAAATCGAGTTCTACAGGGGTGGAACGGCCAAAAATAGTGACCGAAACACGCACCTTGGATTTTTCGTAGTTGACTTCTTCGACGTTGCCGTTGAAATCTGCAAATGGGCCTTCTTTAACACGCACCATTTCGCCAACTTCGAATAGAATTTTTGGACGGGGTTTCTCAGTGCCCTCTTCCATTTGGGAGAGGATTTCGTCGACCTCACGCTGAGAAATTGGTGTTGGACGATTCCCAGAACCACCCAAGAAACCAGTGACCCGATTTGTACTACGTACTAAGTGCCACGTTTCATCGGTTAAATCCATTTCAACCAAGACATAGCCTGGGAAAATACGACGTTGCGTGATGGATTTTTTACCGTTTTTAACTTCAATGACTTCTTCGGAAGGGATAAGGATCTGACCGAATGAGTCTTGGAGCTCGGCACGTTCAATGCGCTCGATTAAAGCCCTTTGCACGCTTTTTTCCATTCCGGAATAAACGTGTACGACATACCAGCGTTTGCTCATGTGTGCCCTTTATTTCCAGCCTAATAATAGGCCATAGATAACCCACTCTAGTCCCTTGTCGATAATCCACAACAGAACCGCCATAACAGAAACAAAAGCAAAGACAATTGCTGTCATTTGAGTGGTTTCTTTGCGGCTAGGCCAATGGACTCGCTTGACTTCGGTATAAGAGTCCTTAATATAGCCCACGGCACGTTTACCCGTATGTGAAGTCCAGACAATAAGGGCGGCAACAACCACAGATGCTAGAAACACAGCTACCCGGACAATCCCGGGTTGAGTTTCCAGCATGGAATAACCAACAATTCCAGCAGCAAGTACGGCAATCGCCAGACCCAATTTTATGCGGTCAGGGCCTCTGTTTACGGTTTCAACGTTGGTATTCGACATAATCCGACGATAGGACGTCACGAAAAGTGACGATTGACTGAAGTGGCAGGGGCAGAAGGAATCGAACCCTCAACCTTCGGTTTTGGAGACCGACGCTCTGCCAATTGAGCTATACCCCTAGACCTTAAAGCAGATGTAATAAGAACCACATCTACACATTAAGTGCAAAAAGGTATTGTATACCCTTTTGCACTATTTAGCAACTACTATTTGATGATTTTAGCTACCACACCAGCACCAACGGTACGGCCACCCTCGCGAATCGCGAAACGTAGACCCTCTTCCATGGCGATAGGAGCAATCAAAGAAACGTTCATCGCGACGTTATCGCCAGGAAGAACCATTTCCTTGTCTTCAGGTAGCTCAATGGTACCGGTCACGTCAGTCGTACGGAAGTAGAACTGTGGACGGTAGCCTTTAAAGAAGGGAGTGTGACGACCACCCTCTTCTTTGGACAGAATGTAAACCTCTGCCGCAAAGTCTGTGTGAGGCTTGATGGTGCCAGGCGCTGCCAAAACTTGACCACGCTCAACGTCTTCACGCTTGGTACCACGTAGCAAGACACCCACG